>SLKB01000331.1 GCA_007134805.1 Paracoccaceae bacterium | reverse complement strand
AGGCTGGAAAACAGCGCGCCATCCTGAAACATCACGCCCATGCGCTGGTCGATCGCGCGGCGCTGGGCCTCGGTGCAATTGAGCGCATCCTGGCCGAAGATCTCGAGCGTGCCGCCCTGCGGCGGGCGCAGCCCCGCGATGCAGCGCAAGAGCACCGATTTGCCTGTCCCCGAGCCGCCGACGACGCCCAGAACCTCGCCCCGGTAGACATCGAGGTCGAGATTGTCATGCACCACCTGCGCCCCGAACTGGGTGCGGATGCCGCGCAGCCTTATGACCGCCTCCTGCTCTGCCATCAGATCCCCATCATCGCGAAAAAGACCGAAAACAGCGCGTCGGCCACGATCACGGCGAAGATCGCGCGCACCACCGCGGCCGAGGTCTGCCGGCCCAGCGATTCGGCATTGCCGCCGACGCCCATGCCCGCATGGCAGCCGATCACCCCGATGATCAGCGCAAACACCGGTGCCTTCGAAAAGCCCACGATCACATGGTCGATGCTGGTCTCCTCGAGCAGGCGCGACAGGAACATCGCGGGCGACACGCCCAGCTCGATCCAGGACATCATCGCGCCGCCGAACAGCCCCATCACATTGGCGATCAGCCCCAGGATCGGCAGCGTGATCAGCAGCGCCAGGATCCGCGGGACAAAGAGCACATTGGCCGGATCGATGGCGAGCGTGTTCATCGCGTCGATCTCCTCGCGCATCTTCATCGAGCCGATGGCGGCGGTGAAGCTGGACGCCGTGCGCCCGGCGACGATGATCGCGGTCAGCAGGATGCCCAGTTCGCGCAGGATCGAGATCGCGATCAGGTCGACCACGAAGATCTCGGCGCCGAACTGGCGCAGCTGCACGGCCCCCTGAAAGGCCAGCACCACCCCGATCAGGAAGGCCATGAGCGACACGATCGGGATCGCGCGCCAGCCCACCTGCTCGGCATGGTGGACAAGTGCGGTCATCGGAAAGCTGCGCGGGTGGCGGAGATTGTCGAACAGCCGCGCGAAGAACACGCCGAGCATGGCGAGCAGTTCGGCAATGAAGGACCCGGATGCCGCGACACTGCGCCCGATCAACTCGAGGTATTCGGTGAGCGTGCGGCGCCTGGGCGTCTCGATATCGGGCTTGGGCAGCGATAGCGCCACCCGCTCCCACAGGGCCTGCTGGCTGGACGAGAGGCCCGCGATCCGCACCTCGCCGCCCGCCTGCGCGATCCGCCGGCGCATCTGTTCGAGCGCATAGGCCCCGGCCGTGTCGAGCCGCGTGAGGCCCGAGAGATCGAGCGCGCCGCCGCCTGCCGCCTCGAAGCTGCGCAGATCACCCAGCACTTTCGAGACCGAGCGCACCGTCAGCGCCCCGCTGATCCGCAAGCCATCCTGCACGCGCTCAACCGTTGCGCGATCCTGCGCATGACCAGTGCGCGGGTCGATCTGGCTGTCAGCGGATGTCACCACGGCGATCCTGTCTGAGAACGCGCATGCGCGATCTACCAAAACCCCCTCATAACAGTGCGATGCACGACACGCCAGTGGCGAGATCGACGCAACCGGCCGTCGTGGTACCGCGCCCACAACCGCGGCTAGCGCTGCGCGATCTTCCACGCCGGGTGGATCCAGGGCGCGAGGTTTTCAGACGGCAGCCGCCGCCCGAGGATGTGATCGGCGATCTTCTCGCCCACCATCATCGAGGGCGCGTTGAGATTGCCATTGGTGATGCGCGGAAAGATCGAACTGTCGGCCACGCGCAGCCCCGTGACCCCGATCACGCGGCCTTCCGGGTCGACCACGGCGTCCGGGTCGTCCGCGCGGCCCATCCGCGCCGTGCCGCAGGGGTGATAGGCGCTCTCGACATGCGCGCGGATGAACGCGTCGAGCGCGGCATCCTGTTGCACCGCCGCGCCCGGCTGGATCTCGTGGCGCAGATAGGGGCGGAAGGCGGGCTGCGCCATGATCTCGCGCGTGAGGCGAATGCAGGCGCGGAACTCGGCCCAGTCATCGGGGTGGGACATGTAGTTGAAGCAGATGCGCGGCGCGTCCTGCGCATTGTTTGAGCGCAGCCGCACCCAGCCGCGGCTTTTCGACCGCATCGGGCCCACATGCGTCTGGAAGCCGTGCCCCTCGACCACCGCCTGCCCGTCATAGCGCACGGCGATCGGCAGGAAGTGATACTGGATGTCGGGGTAGTCGATGCCCGGGTCTGAGCGGATGAAGGCACAGGCCTCGAACTGGTTCGACGCGCCGGGGCCGCGGCGCAGGAACAGCCATTGCGCGCCCACCCAGGCCTTCCCCAGCAGGTTCCAGTAGCGATAAAGCGTGATCGGCTGCGCCGCAGCGTATTGCAGGTAAAGCTCCAGATGATCCTGCAGATTGGCGCCCACCCCGGGGCGGTCGGCGCGCAGCGCGATGCCATGCTCGGCCAGATGCGCCGCGGGGCCTATGCCTGAAAGCATCAGGAGTTTCGGCGTGTTGATGCTCGAGGCCGCCAGCACCACTTCGGCGCGCGCGCGCACCTCCCGCCCGCCGATCAGCACCACACCGGTCGCGCGGCCCGTTTCATCAAACGCCACCCGCGCCACTTCGCCGCGCACCACCCGCGCGCGCCGCGTGGCAAGGGCGGGGCGCAGATAGGCGCGCGCGGCCGACCAGCGCTGGCCGCGATGGATCGTGGCCTCCATCGCGCCGAAGCCCTCCTGCTGGGCGCCGTTGTAATCCTCGGTGAGCGGGTAACCCGCCTGCGCGCCTGCCTCGATGAAGGCCCGGAACAGCGGGTTCACCCGGGCGCCGCGGGTCACATGCACAGGGCCGTCCTGCCCGCGCCAGGGCGAGGGCGCGGGGCCGTGCCACTGCTCCATCCGCTTGAAATAGGGCAGGACATCGGCATAGCCCCAGCCGCGCGCGCCCGCCGCCAGCCAATGGTCGAAATCGCGCGCATGGCCGCGCACATAGACCATCCCGTTGATGCTCGAGGACCCGCCGACCACCCGCCCGCGCGGGCAAGCCAGCACGCGCCCGTCCAGATGCGGCTCGGGCTCGGTCGCGAACCCCCAGTCATAACGGCGCATGTTCATCGGATAGGACAGCGCGCCCGGCATCTGGATGAACGGGCCGGCATCGCTGCCACCGGCCTCGATCACCAGCACCGAATGCCCGGCCTCGGCCAGCCGGTAGGCCACGGCCGACCCGCCCGAACCTGCGCCGACGATGATGTAATCGGCCTCCATCTCAAGCAGCGCCGGCGCGGGCCGCAAGGCCCGCCCCAGTGAAGGTGTCGCGCCCCGGCAGGGGCGCGTCCGCTGGATCAATAGGGCGCATCGACATCCCCCAGCCCCAGATAGACCGACTTCACCCGCGTGTAATGCTCGAGCGCTGCATGCCCGTTCTCGCGGCCCAGCCCGCTCGCCTTGACGCCGCCAAACGGCATCTCGACCGGGGTAAGGTTATAGGCGTTGATCCAGCAGGTTCCGGCCTCGAGCCGCGCGACCACCCGGTGCGCGCGCGCCAGATCGCGCGTGAATACCCCGGCGGCGAGGCCGAATTCGCTTGCATTGGCGCGCGCGATCACCTCGTCCTCAGTCTCGAAGTCCAGCACCGACAGGACCGGGCCGAAGATTTCCTCGCGCGCGATCGCCATTTCGTCGGTCACATCGGCAAAGATCGTCGGGGCGACGAAACACCCCGTCGCGCCATGCCGCGCGCCCCCGCACACAAGCCGCGCGCCTTCGGACTGGCCAAGGGCGATGTAGCGCAGGACCTTTGCCATCTGCGCGGGGCTCGCCAGCGGGCCCATCTGCGTGGCCTCCGCGCGCGGATCGCCGAGGCGGATCGCCTCGGTCCGCTCGGTCAGCCGCTTCAGGAAGGGCGCGCGCAGGCCCTTTTGCACGAAGACCCGCGTGCCATTGGTGCAGATCTGCCCCGCGGAGTAGAAATTGCCCAGCATCGCCGCGCCGACCGCGTTCTCGATATCGGCATCGTCAAAGATGATCAGCGGCGATTTGCCCCCAAGCTCCATCGTCACGGGCCGGATGCCTTCGGCCGCGGCCGCATAGACCTTGCGCCCTGTCGGCACCGAGCCCGTGAGCGAGACCTTGGCCACGCGCGGATCCGTGGCCAGCGCCGCGCCCACCTCGGCGCCGCCCTGCAGCACATTGAAAAGCCCCGAAGGCAGGCCCGCCTCGACCAGGATCTCGGCCAGCGCCAGCGCTGACAAGGGCGTCACCTCGGACGGCTTGAAGACCAGCGCATTGCCGAAGGCGAGCGCGGGCGCGGCTTTCCACGCGGCGATCTGGATCGGGTAGTTCCACGCGCCGATCCCCGCGCAGACGCCCAGCGGCTCGCGCAGCGTGTAGGCCATGTCGCGGCCCAGCGGGATGGTCTGGCCGGTCACCGTCGCGGCCATGCCGCCGAAATATTCCAGCGCATCGGCGGCCGATGCCGCATCGGCCACGAGCGTTTCCTGCAGGGGTTTTCCAGTGTCCAGTGTCTCGAGCTCGGACAATGCGCGGTTGCGCTCGCGCAGGATCTGCGCGGCGCGGATCAGGATGCGCCCGCGCGCGACAGGCAGCGCGGCGGCCCAGTCCTTCTGCGCGGCGGTTGCCGCGTCAAGCGCGCGGTCGATCAGCGCGGGCGTGGCGGCGTGCAGCCGGGCGATGACCTCGCCGGTTGCGGCGAAATGGCTCTCGAAGGTCGCGCCCGCACTGTCCTCGACATAGGCGCCGTCGATGAAATGGCTTGCGCGGGGTTGGGCGATGGGCGCGCTCATGGGGCCACCCCGCCGAGCGCGGCATCGAGCCAGCCTTGCACTTGCGCGCTCGCGCGCGCCCCGTCGGGCTGGCCCGTGCCCAGCGCCTCGCGCAGATAGACCCCGTCGATCATCGCGGCCACGCCATCGGCAAGCTCTGACCCGCGCGCAGGCCCCACCAGCGGGCGCAGCGCGTGGCGCAGATTGGCGCGCAGCCGCGCCTGATAGACGCGCAACAGCCGCGCGGCCGCGTCATTGCGTTGCGCCATGACATAGAAATTGAGCCAGGCCGCCACCACATCGCGGCGGAAATTGGCCCCCGTGAAGGACACGCGCACCATCGCATCGAGCCGCGCGCGCGGGCTTTGGGCCGCGATCAGCGCGCCGCGGATCTCGGCGCTGTAGACCCGCAGGATATGGCGCATCGCGGCCAGGAACATCGCGTCCTTGGACCCGAAATAATGATGCGCCAGCCCCGAGGACATGCCCGCGCGTTTCGCAATCCGGCTGACGGTCACTTCCAGCGCACCGGTCTGGCCGATCTCTGCAATCGTGGCCTTGATCAATGCGTCGCGCCTGATAGGCTCCATTCCAAGCTTCGGCATTTCCGCTCCTGCACCATGGCATTCATGATTTCGGTGTTGCGCTGTGCCTAGCCGATTGTTTATTGATTGGTCAATCAAGAAAAAACGACCCAACGGGAGAGAGCTCGATGAAACTGCACCTGACCCCCCTTGCGGCCGTGGCAGCACTTGCCGCCGCCCCGGCACTTGCCGACTGCGAGAGCGTCACCTTCTCGGATGTCGGCTGGACCGACATCACCGCGACGACTGCCGTGGCGACGACCATCCTCGACAGCCTGGGCTACCAGACCAACACGCTCGTGCTGTCGGTGCCGGTGACCTATACGTCGATGGCCAGCGGTGATGTCGATGTGTTCCTCGGCAACTGGATGCCGACCATGGAGGCCGATATCGCCCCCTATCGCGAGGCGGGCACCGTCGACACGGTGCGGCGCAATCTGTCGGGGGCGAAATACACGCTTGCGACCAATGCGACCGGGCGCGATCTGAGGATCGTGGATTTCGGCGATATTGCCGAGCACGCCGACGCGCTGGCAGGCCGGATCTACGGGATCGAGCCGGGCAATGACGGCAACCGGCTGATCCTCGACATGATCGCGGCCGACGCGTTCGGGCTCGCGGAGTTCGAGGTGGTGGAAAGCTCGGAACAGGGGATGCTGTCGCAGGTTGCGCGGTCGGACCGGCGGGGCGAGCCTGTCGTCTTCCTCGGCTGGGAGCCGCATCCGATGAACGCGAATTTCGACCTGACCTATCTGGCAGGCGGTGATGACTGGTTCGGCCCCGATTTCGGCGGCGCCGAGGTCTATACCAACACGCGCGCGGGCCTCGTTGACGAATGCCCCAATCTGGGCGTGTTCCTGAACAATCTGGAATTCACGCTCGAGATGGAAAACGAGGTCATGGCGCTGATCCTTGATGGCGGCCTGGAGCCCGAAGCGGCGGCGGCGCAATGGCTCGCGGCCAATACCGAGGTGCTTGCGCCCTGGCTTGACGGGGTCGAGACGCTGGATGGCGGCGACGCGCTGGAGGCTGTGCTGACCCGCCTCGACTGACCGGGCGGATCGCCACCCCGCCCGATCACCACCAGCCCTCACCCTCTTGAGCAAGGCGTGCCATGTCCGATCCTTTGACCCGACCGATCACGGATGCAAAGATCCCGGTGGGGCGGAGCGTGGCGACTGCGTTCGACTGGTTGCAGGACACGTTCATCACCGCCTTTGACGGGATCGAGGCGGGGCTGCGGGGCATGATCGGGCTTCTGGCCTCGGCCCTGCAGGGCCCGCATCCCTTCGCGGTGATCGCGGGCTTCTGCGCGATCACCTTCGTGCTGCAGCGCCGGCTTGTCCCGGTGCTGATCGTGGCGGCCTGCGCGCTTTTCGCGCTCAATCAGGGTTACTGGGTTGTCACGATGCAGACGCTGACGCTGGTGCTTGCCTCATGTGTGGTCTGCATGGCGGTCGGTGTGCCGCTGGGGATCTATTCGGCGCATCATCCGCGCTTCTACCGGATGCTGACCCCGGTGCTGGACCTCATGCAGACGCTGCCGGTCTTCGTCTATCTGATCCCGGTGCTGGTGCTGTTCGGGCTGGGCGTGGTGCCGGGGCTGGTGGCAACGGTCATCTTCGCGATGCCCGCCGCGATCCGGCTGACCGAGCTTGGCATCCGCTCGACGCCCACGGCGTTGCGCGAAGCGGCGACCGCGTTCGGGGCGACCACCAGCCAGCGGATCCTGAAGGTCGAATTGCCATATGCCTTTCCGCAGATCATGGCAGGGCTCAACCAGACGATCATGCTGTCGCTGTCGATGGTGGTGATCGCGGGGCTGGTGGGTGCGCCGGGCCTGGGCGTGTCGATCGTGCGCGCGCTCAATACGGTCAATGCAACCCTCGGGTTCGAGGCGGGCGCGGTGATCGTCGCCGTGGCGATCATGCTCGACCGGATGCTGCGGGTGGAGGTCGCGCGATGAGCGCGGATCCGGCGGTCCGCTTCCAGAATGTCTCGATCGTCTTTGGCGGGCATCCGGCGCGCGCGCTGCCGCTGATGGACGAGGGCCTGCCGCGCGACGAGATCAAGACGCGCACGGGGCAAGTGCTGGGGGTGCATGACTGCACGCTCGATGTCGGCCAGGGCGAGATCGTGGTGCTGATGGGGCTGTCGGGGTCGGGCAAATCGACACTGCTGCGCGCGGTCAACGGGCTCAACCCGATCGTGCGGGGCGATGTGCTGGTCCATGATGGCACGGAGCTGGTATCGGTGCCCAAGGCCTCGCGCGCGCAATTGCGCCAGTTGCGCTGCAAAGCCGTGGCGATGGTGTTTCAGCAATTCGGGCTGCTGCCATGGCGGTCGGTGCGCGAGAATGTGGGGCTGGGGCTGGAGCTTGCGGGCGTGTCGAAGCGCGAGCGCGCGCGGCGCGTGGACGAACAGCTCGCGCTTGTGGGGCTTGCGCAATGGGCCGATCAGCCGGTGAGCGCGCTGTCGGGGGGGATGCAACAGCGCGTGGGGCTGGCGCGCGCCTTCGCGACCGAGGCCCCGATCCTGTTGATGGACGAGCCCTTCTCGGCGCTCGACCCGCTGATCCGGGCGCGGCTGCAGGATGAGTTGCTGGATCTGCAGAAACGGCTTGAGCGCACCATCATCTTCGTGAGCCACGATCTGGACGAGGCCTTCAAGCTCGGCAACCGGATCGCGATTCTCGAAGGCGGGCGGATGATCCAGTGCGGCACCCCGCCCGAGATCTTCGCGAACCCTGCCAATCAGTATGTCGCCGATTTCGTGGCGAACATGAACCCGCTTGGCGTGCTATGCGCGCGCGACGCGATGATCGCGGGCACGGCGCCTGAGGGCGCGCCCCCGGTCGCGGCCGATCTGCCGATCCGCGCAGTGATGGGAGAGTTGTGCCACGGGGCCGGGAATCTCGCCGTCGAGGATGCGGGACGGGTCGTGGGGCATCTGACGCGCGCCTCGGTCCTGCAGGCGCTGTCCGTCCGGCGCGGCGGCCCGGCCTGAGGCGGAGCGCGCCATCACCCCCTGTCCAAGCCCGCGCGGATGGTGCAGAGTGCCGGGACATCACGAGCATGGGGGATTGGGCATGGATTTGCCAAGCACAATGCGCGCAGTCGAGATCTCGGAGCCCGGCGGGCCGGAAGTGCTGCGCCCGGTCACGCGGCCCGTGCCGGTGCCGGGCGCGGGGCAGGTGGTCATCCGGCTGGCCTATGCGGGCGTGAACCGGCCCGATGCGCTGCAGCGCGCCGGCGCCTATGACCCGCCGCCCGGCGCGTCCGACCTTCCGGGGCTGGAAGGGGCGGGCAAGATCGTGGCGCTTGGCGCAGGTGTCACGCGCTGGCAGATCGGCGATGCGGTCTGCGCGCTGTTTCCGGGCGGCAGCTACGCGGAATATGCCACCACCGATGCGGGCCAGGTGCTGCCGCTGCCCGCGGGCATGGCGCTGCGCGAGGCCGCCTGCCTGCCCGAGACCTTCTTCACGGTCTGGTCGAATGTCTTCATGCGCGGCGGCTTGCAGGCGGGCGAGCGATTTCTTGTCCATGGCGGGTCCTCGGGGATCGGGACCACGGCGATCCAGCTGGCCCATGCTTTCGGCGCGCGGGTCTTTGCGACCGCCGGAAGTGCCGAGAAATGCGCCGCCTGCACGCGGCTGGGCGCGGAACGCGCGATCAACTATCGCGACGAGGATTTCGTGAAGGTTCTGCAGGCTGAGGGGGGCGCGAACCTGATCCTTGACATGGTGGGCGGAGACTACATTCCACGCAATCTCAAGGCGCTTGCCGAGGATGGGCGGCTGGTGCAGATCGCCTTCCTGCAAGGGCCCAAGGTGGCCGTCAATTTCGCCCCCCTGATGGTGCGGCGGCTGACGATCACGGGCTCGACCCTGCGGCCGCAATCGGATGCGGCGAAGGCCGCGATCGCCCGCGCGCTGGAAGCGCAGGTCTGGCCGCTGCTGGCCGAGGGGCGCGTGGCCCCGGTGATGGACAGCGAGTTCGCGCTCGATCAGGCCTCCGAGGCGCATGCACGAATGGAGGGCTCGACCCATATCGGCAAGATCGTGCTGCGCATCGAATGAGGCCGGGCGGGTTTGCTGCAGGCTCAAGCAAAGCGCCAGGATTTGATCAAATGGTTCCGCGCAGCGCTGCAAAGCCGCTTGCCAAGCGTTGCGAAAATCTTGTCAGATAGATGTCATTCAACAGGGGGTGAACGGGTGCGCAAGTTGCCCGCACTCCGATCAATGGGGAGACATCCATGAGAAACACCCGACCGCAGACCCTGATCCTCGCGGCGAGCACCGCGCTGGCCTTGGGCACCGGACCGGCCATGGCCGACAGCATCAATGTGTTTAACTGGTCCGATTACATCGCGCCCGGAATCCTCGATCGCTTCACCGAAGAGACCGGCATCGCCGTGAATTACGATGTCTTCGATTCGAACGACACGCTGGAAGCGCGGATGCTCGCGGGCTCCTCGGGCTTCGATGTGGTGGTGCCGACTTCGGATTACATGCAGCGCCAGATCCTTGCCGGGGTCTACCAGCCGCTCGACCGCGACCTGCTGCCCAACTGGGACAATCTGGACGACGACCTGATGGCGCTGGCCGCGGCCTTTGATCCGGGCAACGCGCACTCGGTCATCTATCTGTGGGGGACGACCGGCATCGGCTACAACCGGCAGGCCGTCGCCGAGCGTCTGGGCGAGGAGTATGTCGTGGACAGCTGGTCGATCATCCTCGACCCCGAAAAGGCAGCGCTGTTTCAGGATTGCGGGATCGCATGGCTCGATACCGAAAAGGAAATGCTCCCGGCCGCGATGAATTTCATCGGCCGCGACCCGACCTCGACCAGCGAGGAAGATTTCGACGCGGGCGTTGACGTGCTGATGGCCGTGCGCCCGACCGTGCGCTATTTCCACTCGTCGCAATACATCACGGACCTGGCCAATGGCGAGATCTGCCTTGCGGTGGGCTGGTCGGGCGATGTGCTGCAGGCCGCCGAGCGCGCCTCCGAGACCGGCCAGCCTTTTGAGGTCGGCTATGCGATCCCCGATGAGGGCGCGCATCTGTGGTTCGACATGCTGACCATCCCGATCGATGCCCCCAACCCCGAGGGCGCGCATGCCTTCATCAACTTCCTGATGGACCCGCAGGTGGCGGCTGATATCACCAATTACGTGATGTTCCCCAATGCCAACGCGGCCTCGACGGAGTTCGTGGATGAGGCGGTGCTCAATGACCCCACGATCTACCCCACTGACGAGGCACGCGAGGGGTTCTGGACGCTGCAGCCCTATGACAATGTGACCGAGCGGCTGTCGACGCGGCTCTGGACGCGGCTGCGCACTGGTCAGTAGGCGATAATGGCGGCTGCGGGCCTCGCAGGCGCGGGGCCCGCCCTGACATGAGGGGCGGGAGAGATGAACAAGCATGAACTTGCCGCTGCGGCACAGCCCTGGCGCCAGCCCGGTGCCCGCCCCTTCCTGTCGACCCGGAACCTGGTGAAACGCTTTGGCGACGCGGT
>SLKB01000041.1 GCA_007134805.1 Paracoccaceae bacterium | reverse complement strand
GGCGCAATCGGCAACAGGAGTGATCGGGGCATGGACATCAAGACCGTGGGCATCGTGGGCGCGGGACAGATGGGCAACGGGATCGCCCATGTCTTCGCACTGGCGGGCTATGATGTGCTGCTCAACGACATCTCGGAAGACGCCTTGCGCAAGTCGCTGGACCTGATCGACCGCAATATCGACCGGCAGGTGTCCCGCGGCAAGGTCAGCGAAGAAGACAAGAATGCCGCGCTGGCACGGATCAGCACGACGACGAAACTGTCGGATCTGGGCGTGTCGGATCTGGTGATCGAGGCCGCGACCGAGCGCGAGACTGTCAAGCAGGCGATCTTCGAGGATCTGCTGCCGCATATCCAGCCGCACACGATCCTGACCTCGAACACCTCGTCGATCTCGATCACGCGGCTTGCCAGCCGCACCGACCGGCCCGAGAAATTCATGGGCTTCCATTTCATGAACCCTGTCCCGGTGATGCAGCTTGTCGAGCTGATCCGCGGCATCGCGACCGATGACAAGACCTACAAGACGCTTCTGGGCGTGGTCGAGAAGCTCGGCAAGACCACGGCCAGCGCCGAGGATTTCCCCGGCTTCATCGTCAACCGGATCCTGATGCCGATGATCAACGAGGCGGTCTACACGCTCTATGAGGGGGTGGGATCCGTCAAATCCATCGACGAGGCCATGAAACTGGGCGCGAACCACCCGATGGGCCCGCTGGAGCTTGCCGATTTCATCGGGCTCGACACCTGCCTTGCGATCATGAATGTGCTCCATGACGGGCTGGCGGACACGAAATACCGCCCCTGCCCGCTGCTGACCAAATATGTCGAGGCCGGCTGGCTTGGCCGCAAGACCGATCGCGGCTTCTACGATTATCGCGGCGAGACGCCCGTGCCCACACGCTGAGCCGCGCGTTCCGGCGCGACCGCGCGCGGCCCCGACCCCGAGAAGACCTCGCATGCCAAGCGCCCGCCGAAAGAAACGTACGGCCCCGAAGAATGGCGGGGGCCGCAAGGGCCGTCTGATGCGGCTGGCCGACACGCTGCGCCGCGTGCGCCGCTGGCTGCTGCGCGGGCTTGGCATTGTCCTGCTGCTGGCGCTGGGCTGGGTGCTGCTTTATCGCGTGGTGCCGCCGCCGGGCGGCATCTTCATGCTGCAGGAATACCACCGCCTGGGCCAGATCGAGCGGGAGTGGGTGCCGATGGACCGGATCGCGCCAGTGATGGTGCGCTCGGTCATCGCGGCGGAGGATGCGAATTTCTGCCTGCATTGGGGCTTCGACATGAGCGAGATCCGCCGCGTGATCGCGCAAGGATCCAGCCGCGGCGCCTCGACGCTGAGCCAGCAGACCGCGAAAAACGTCTTTCTGTGGCATGGTCGGGTCTGGGTGCGCAAGGTGCTCGAATCCGGCTTCACGCTGATGATCGAGGCGTTCTGGCCCAAGCGGCGCATTGTCGAGGTCTATCTCAACATGGCCGAGTTCGACGAGGGGGTGTTCGGCGTCGAGGCGGCGGCGCGGCGCTATTTCAACACCTCTGCGGCCAACCTCTCGCCCACGCAGGCGGCGCGTCTGGCCGCTGTGCTGCCCGCGCCGAAAGCGCGCGATGCGGCCAATCCAACGCAGTTCCTGCGCAATCGGACGGCGTCGATCATGGATGGCGCTGCAACCATTGCGCGTGACGGGCGCGCGGCCTGCATCGGCGGTTGAACTTCCGCGTCGAACCCGGCAAGACAGGGCAGGCTCTTGCAATAAAGGTGCTCCTCCCCCGATGGCCCGGCTCTATCATGTCCCTCTGTCTCCGTTCTGCCGGAAAGTCCGCCTGACACTGGCCGAAAAGCGCATCGAGGTCGAACTGGTCGAAGAGCGGTTCTGGGACCCGAGCCCCGATTTCATGCGCCGCAATCCTGCCGGCAAGGTGCCGGTGCTGCGCCATGAGGGGGCGCTCCTGACCGAGAGCCACGCGATCTGCGAATATCTTGACGAGACGATCCCCGACCCGCCACTGATCCCGCGCAACGCCAAGGCGCGCTACGAGATGCGCCGGCTGTGCATCTGGTTCGACGACAAGTTCCATGCCGAAGTGACGACCAATCTGCTCTATGAGCGGGTCAACAAGAAGATCGCCGGACAGGGCTATCCGGATTCGAGCCGCATCAAGGCGGGCTCGGCGCGGATCAAGTTCCATCTCGATTACATGGACTGGCTGCTGGGTCAGCGCCGCTGGCTGGCCGGAAACGACATGACGCT
Organism: Paracoccaceae bacterium; assembly: GCA_007134805.1. GTDB lineage: Bacteria > Pseudomonadota > Alphaproteobacteria > Rhodobacterales > Rhodobacteraceae > Roseinatronobacter. The sequence continues at coordinate 8,594 of SLKB01000041.1, read as the reverse complement.
CGCCGATTTCACGGCCGCCGCGCATCTGTCCTGCCTCGATTACATCAAGGATGTCGACTGGGAACGCTCGGCGCTGGTGCATGAATGGTATGCCAAGATCAAGTCGCGCCCCGCCTTCCGCACCTTGCTTGCCGACCAGGTTCCCGGCCTGCCGCCGCCCCCGCATTATGCCGATCTCGATTTCTGAGCCGCGGGCGCGATGGCTGACGCGCTGAAATCCGCCCTTGTGGCCGAGGCGCGCGCCCTGGGCTTTGCCGATTGCGCGATCACCCGCCCCGGGGCGATCCCCGAGGCGGCCGACCGGCTCGCCGCCTTTGTCGCACAGGGCCATCACGGCGAGATGAGCTGGATGGCCGAGCGCATGGGCTGGCGCGGCAACCCCGCGGCCCTCTGGCCGGAGGCGCGCAGCATCGTGATGCTCGCGGATGCCTATACGCCGGCGCATGACCCGCTGGCCCTGCTCGAGCACCCCGAGCGCGGCATCATCTCGGCCTATGCGCTGGGGGCGGATTACCATGACGTGGTCAAGAAACGGCTCAAGCAGCTTGGCCGCTGGCTGATCGCGGAGGCTGGCGGCGCGATCAAGGTGTTTGTCGACACGGCCCCGGTGATGGAAAAACCGCTCGCCGCGGCGGCGGGGCTCGGCTGGCAGGGCAAACACACCAATCTTCTGTCGCGCCGCCATGGCAACTGGCTGTTTCTGGGCGCGATCTTCACCACGCTCGATCTGGTCGCCGATGCGCCCGAGCGGGACCATTGCGGCTCGTGCCGGGCCTGCCTCGATATCTGCCCGACCGCGGCCTTTCCCGCGCCCTACCGGCTCGATGCGCGGCGCTGCATCTCCTACCTCACGATCGAGCACAAGGGCCCCGTGCCGCTGGAGTTGCGCGCGAAACTGGGCAACCGCATCTATGGCTGCGACGATTGCCTTGCCATCTGCCCCTGGAACAAATTCGCGCGCACGGCCGCGCAGGCAAGATACGCCGCACGCGACGGCATGATCGCGCCCGATCTGGCCGAGCTTGCGTGCCTTGACGATGCCGGCTTTCGCGCGCGCTTCGCCGGCTCGCCGATCAAGCGCATCGGGCGCAACCGCTTCGTGCGCAACGTGCTCTATGCGATCGGCAATTCAGGCCGGCACAGCCTGCGCGCGGCGGCGCAACGGCTGTGCGACGACCCCGACCCGGTCGTGGCCGATGCCGCGCGCTGGGCGGCCGCGCGGCTGAGCACCCCGCCAAAGTGACGCGCCCGGGCGCGCGCGGCGCGCCCACGCGCCTGCCCCCCCTCGATGGGGGGGCCGGCGCGTTCCCCCGCTCAGGCAGCAGCCCAATCGGCAGCCTGCATCTCGCGCAGACGGCTGGCCGTGCGCTCGAACTCGAACACGCCCGTGCCTTCCGTATAGAGCTGCTCGGGCGCGGTCGCAGCCGAGACGATCAGCCGGACCCGCGCCTCATAGAGCGCGTCGACCAGCGTCACGAAGCGCTTCGCTTCATTGTAGTTCGTCGCGGACAGATACGGCACTTCCTCGAGCATCAGGACCCGCAGCGCCTCGGCAATCGCCAAATAATCGCCCGGCCCCAGCGGCTGGCCGCACAGATCCCAGAACCGCGCGCGCCCCACCCCGTTATGGGCGTGCGGGACCACCACATCGCGCCCCTTCACGCGCAGCACCAGCGGCTCCCCCGGATCATGGCCCGTCAGCTCGTCCCAGATCCGCGCCATCGCCGCGCGCGCGGTCGCGTCGGCGGGGCTGAAATAGACCTGCGCGCCCGCGAGCCGCTTCTGGCGGTAATCGGTCTCGGCCTGCAACTCATGCACGACCATGTTGGCCTTGATGAACGCGATGAACGGCAGGAACAGCGCGCGGTTCAGCCCATCCTTGTAGAGATCATCCGGCACCCGGTTCGAGGTGGTCACCACGGCCACCCCTGCGCCCATCAGCCGCTCGAAGAGCCGCCCCACGATCATCGCATCCGTGATATCGGTGATCTGCATCTCGTCGAGCGCCAGGAGCCGCAGCGTCCCGGTGATCGCATCGGCGACCGGGATCAGCGCATCCTCGACATTGCGCTGGCGCGCGGCGTGAAGCCCTGCATGGATTTCCTGCATGAAGGCATGAAAATGCACCCGGCGGACCTGCGCCTGCGGGAGCTGCGCGACAAACAGATCCATCAGCATCGACTTGCCGCGCCCGACGCCCCCCCAGATATAAAGCCCCGGCGCGGGCGGGGGCGCCTTGCGCGACCACAGCCCGCGCAGCCCCCCCGGCCTCACCGGCGGGGCGGCCAGATGCGCAAGCAGCGGCGCAAAGAGCGGCATCGCCCCGCGCTGGGCGGCATCGGGACGCAGCACGCCGTCCTCGACCTTGCGGTCGTAGGCCGCGATCAGGGCCTCGGCGCGGGCGCCTTCGATTTGCGCAGTCTCGGTCATGGCCAGGATGGATACGCCAGTTTTTCCGCCCAGAAAAGCCCGCGCGCGCGTCTTGCCAGCCAAAGGCTCTGCCGTTAGGTCTTGTCGGGCAACGCGCCTCGCATGGAGTGGCAGATGGACGATCCGAAAACGCTTGTCTCGACCGAGTGGCTGGCCGCGCATCTCAACGACCCGGATCTGCGGGTGATCGATGCCAGCTGGTACCTGCCGCAGATGGGCCGCGATGCCCGCGCCGAATACACGCACGCGCATATCCCCGGCGCGCGGTTCTTCGATCTCGACGAGATCAGCGATCACCGCTCCGCGCTGCCGCATATGGCCCCCCCGGTCGAGAAATTCATCTCGCGCATGCGCAGCATGGGGGTTGGCGACGGCCATCAGGTGGTGATCTATGATGGCATGGGGTTGTTTTCGGCCGCGCGCGTCTGGTGGCTGTTCCGGCTGATGGGCAAGAGCGATGTCGCCGTGCTCGATGGCGGCTTTCCCAAATGGCAGGCCGAGGGCCACCCGGTCGAGGACATGCCCCCGGTCCTGCGCGAGCGCCACATCACTGTGCAGCGGCAGGCGCATCTGGTGAAGGATGTAAGCCAGGTCGCCGCCGCCGTGAAGCTGCGCGACTGGCAGATCGTCGATGCGCGCCCGCCCGAGCGCTTCCGCGGCGACACCCCCGAGCCGCGCGAGGGTCTGCGCGCGGGCCACATGCCGGGCGCGATCAACCTGCCCTTCAACCACCTTCTGAATGCGGATGGCACGATGAAACGTGGCGCGGCCCTGCGCGCGGCCTTCATCGACGCCGGGGTCGATCTGGACCGGCGGGTCATTACCACCTGCGGGTCCGGCGTGACCGCGGCGACGCTGAGCCTCGGGCTCGAGATCCTCGGGCATCGCGATCACGCGCTCTATGACGGATCCTGGAGCGAATGGGGCCAGTTTCCGGACCTCAAGGTCGAGACGGGATGACCGAGTACAAGGCCGGGCAGTCCGTCAGATACACGGTCACCTTCCTCGAGATGACCGAGCGGCCCGGCTATGGCTGGCCGCCCACGACTGTCGGCATGACCGGGGCGCTGTTGCGCGCCGAGGACCCGCCAGTGTGGTATTTTCGCGCGCTCTATGACGCGGTGGGGCGCGATTATGCCTGGACCGACCTGCACCTGTCGGAAGACCCCGAGATCGCGCAATGGCTGGCGCATGAGGATGTGGGGCTCTATTCGCTGATCGATCACGGCTGGCCGAAGGGCTTCTTCATGCTCGATTGCCGGCAGGGGGCAGAATGTGATCTGTGCTATTTCGGGCTGGTGCCGCAGGCGGTGGGCCGGGGCCTTGGTGGCTGGATGCTGCGCACGGCGATCCTGACGGCCTGGGCGCGCGAGGGGCTCGAGCGGCTCAAGGTCAATACCTGCACGCTCGATCATCCGCGTGCGCTGATCCAGTATCAGAAACATGGCTTCAACGTGGTGAGCCAGGAAGAGCGCAAACGGGTGCTGACCCGCGACTGGCACCCTGCGCCCCATTGAAAGGCGAAAGCGATGTTCGAGACCCTGCCAGAGCCCAAGATCGACGGTATCATCGCGCTGATGCAGGCCTTCGCCGAGGATGCGCGTGTGGGCAAGCTGGATCTGGGTGTGGGCGTCTATCGCGACGCGGCCGGACGCACGCCGGTCATGGCCGCCGTCAAGGCGGCCGAGGCGCGCATCACCGAGACCCAGGAGAGCAAGACATATCTCTCGCTCGCGGGCGATGCGGCCTTTCTCGAGGCGATGAGCGGGCTCTTGCTGGGGGATGCGGCAGCGCCCGCGCGCATCGCCGCCGTGGGCACGCCCGGGGGCACCGCGGCCGTGCGCCAGATCGCCGAGCTGGTCGGCCAGGCCAACCCGCAGGCGAGGATCTGGGTCAGCGCGCAGACATGGCCCAATCACGGCCCCCTGATCGCCGCCGTCGGGCGCGAGGCGCGCAGCTATCGCTATCTGGATGCCGCGACGGGCACGCTCGACCGCGCGGGCATGTTCGCCGATCTCGAACAGATGGACGCAGGCGATGTGCTGCTGCTGCATGGCTGCTGTCACAACCCCACTGGCGTCGATCTGAGCGCCGAGGACTGGGAAGAGATCGCCAGATTGCTGGAGCGGCGCGGCTTGATCCCTTTCGTGGACATGGCCTATCAGGGCTTCGGCGCGGGGCTCGACGATGATGCGGCCGGGCTGCGGATGCTGACCCGGCGCCTGCCGGAAGTGCTGATCGCCGCCAGTTGCTCGAAGAATTTCGGCCTCTATCGCGAGCGGGTGGGCATCGCGATGGCGGTCGGCCCCGAGGATCTGCGCGCGCGGCTGGCCGCGACGCTTGGTGTGCTCAACCGTAGGGTCTTTGCCTTCCCCCCCGATCACGGAGGGCGGGTGGTCAGCACCATCCTGGGCGATGCGGAGATGCGCCATCAGTGGCAGGCCGAGCTTGGGCAGATGCGCGAGCGGGTGGTCGAGAACCGCCTGGGCCTTGCGGAGGCGCTGCGCAGCGAAGTGCAAAGCGGCCGATTCGATTTCGTTGCGGCGCAGCAGGGCATGTTCTCGATCCTGCCGCTGCGCAGCGATCAGGTCGACGCGCTGCGCGAGGCGCATGGCATCTACATGCTGTGGGACGGGCGCACGAACATGGCCGGGCTGAATGCGCAGACTGTTCCGGTGCTCGCGCGCGCGCTGGCGGAGGTTCTGCGCAAGGGCTGAGCCGCGCAGGGCGCCTGAAGATGGCGATCCCGGGAGGACTCGAACCCCCAACCTGCCGATTAGAAGTCGGCTGCTCTATCCAGTTGAGCTACGGGACCACGCGCGCACTTAAGAGGCTTGATTGGAGAAATGCAACTGCCGATCACAAGAAAACCCCCGGGCATCGCCGGGGGTCTTGGGTTCGGTACCGCGCGGCGTCGCCGGTCAGGCTGCGCTTTGCGCCTTGGCCAGTTCGCGCTTGATCTTGAGCGCGTTATCGGACAGCTCGGCGTCTTTGGCGCGCGCGAGATATGCGTCGAGCCCACCGCGGTGGTCCACCGAGCGCAGCGCCGCCGAGGACACGCGCAGCTTGAAGCTGCGGCCCAGCGCCTCGGATTGCAGCGACACGTCCTGCAGGTTCGGCAGGAACCGGCGGCGCGTCTTGTTGTTGGCGTGGCTCACGTTGTTGCCCGACATCGGGCCTTTTCCGGTCAGTTCGCAACGGCGCGACATGGTGTATTCCTCAAGCTTCGGGTTCGACAGCACGCACGTAGCGCACGCTGGACAAAAAACGGACATGGGCCCTGCGATGCAGCGCCTCGATACTCGCGCGTGCTTTAGGGGGTATCAGGTGTCGCGTCAAGCGATTCCGGGCGCGGGCTTTCGGCGATCTCGGGCCAGATCTGCGCGATCATGTCCTGCGCGGCGCGCGCCGGGGTCAGCGCGCCCGAGGCGACCTGCGCGGCAAGCCGGGTGTTGAGGCGGCGCGCCTCGCGGGTCTGCAGCCGGGCCAGGAGGCTCTGGCGGAGTTCTTCCTGAAACCAGTGGCGCGCCTGCTCGGCGCGGCGCGTCTGCCAGTGGCTGGTCTCGCGCCGCCAGGCGACAAGCGCCTCGATCTCGGCCCAGGCGGTGTCGAGCCCGTTTGCCTCGATGGCCGAGACGGTCATCGCCTTGGGGAAGCCCTCGGGGTCTTGCGGGCGGCGGCGCAGGAGCCGCAGCGCGCCTGCGTAATCGGCGCAGGTGCGCGTGGCCGTGGCCTTGAGGTCGCCATCGGCCTTGTTGACGAGGATCATGTCGGCGGCTTCCATGATGCCGCGCTTGACGCCCTGCAATTCATCGCCCCCCGCCGGCGCGAGCAGAAGCAGGAACACATCCGACAGCTCGGCCACCACAGTTTCGGACTGGCCCACGCCGACCGTCTCGATCAGCACGATATCGAAGCCGGCCGCTTCGCAGAGTGCGACCGCCTCGCGCGTGCGGCGGGCCACACCGCCCAGATGCGACTGGCTGGGCGAGGGGCGGATGAAGGCCTGCGGCGCGCGCGCAAGCTGTTCCATCCGGGTCTTGTCGCCCAGGATCGAGCCGCCAGTGCGCGCGCTGGACGGGTCCACTGCAAGCACCGCCACGCGCAGGCCGCGATCCACCAGCATCAGCCCGAAGCTTTCGATGAAGGTCGATTTGCCGACCCCGGGCGTGCCGGAGAGCCCAAGCCGGATCGCCTCGTGCCCCGCGCCCATCACGCGTTCGAGCAGCGTCGTCGCCTGATCGCGGTGATCGGCGCGGCCGCTTTCGACCAGCGTGATCGCGCGGGCCAGTGCGCGGCGGTCACCATCCAGCACGCCCTGCGCCAGGCTGTCGAGTTCCATGCCGCCCCCTTCTTGCCGTCTTCCGCCCTGTTTGGACCGCCGCCCGTCGGAATGTCCAGCCCCTTGCGCACGCAGCAAAAACGCCCGCCGGGCGGGCGGGCGTTCGGTGCGGCGCAAGGTGCAGCGTTTAGCGGCGGATGCCGAGCTTGGCGATCAACACGCGGTAGCGCGCCTCGTCCTTGCCGCGCAGATAGTCGAGAAGCTTGCGGCGCGTCGCCACCAGCTTGAGCAGGCCGCGGCGGGAATGGTTGTCCTTGGCGTGGCTCTTGAAATGATCAGTCAGGTTCGAGATGCGTTTGGTGAGCACGGCCACCTGCACTTCGGGCGAGCCTGTGTCGCCTTCGGCGCGCGCGAATTCCTTGATCAGACGATCCTTGTCTTCGGCAGTGATCGACATCGGGGACTCCTGTCGTTGAAGGGTGAAGGCGCAGGCCGGGATGTCGTCCAGCAAGGCCCATGGAGAGGCGTGCCACCTGGCACAGGAGCGCCCCTTAGCGGCTTTTGCCCGCGATGGGAAGGGGGCTTGGCAGGAAGGGGCCTGATGGCCGGGGCCCCTGGCGCGGGTAAGGTTCTGCTTACCAGTATTCCGGATTTACCCGTCATGAACCACGATAGCGCTTTGTGGACAGTTATCCCCATGCGATCCTTGCAGAGTGTCTTGTCTGCGCGAGCAGACGCCTGGAAGGGTTGCGATCGATGTGGATGCTGATCGGATTGTTTGCGACAATCGCGGCCACGGCCGTGGTCGATCTCATGATGCAGAATTCCGGCGAGCCCGCGGAGCAGATCGCCGGCGATACGGAAGATCGCTGGCAGGAAGATCTTGCCGCCTTTGTCCGCAGCGACGCCCCCGATGATCTGCTGCCGCGTCTGGTGTATCTGGGCGAGGACAGCGCGCGCGGGGACGTGCGCGCCCCGCTGCCCGACGCAGCCGACTGGGTGGACGAGGACCAGGGCGCGTCCCTGGACACTGCGGACCACTGGCCCTGCACGGACCACGCGAGCGCGCCCGGGATCCATGCGGCGGACGGGGCGGCCCCCGCAGATCCTGCAGCCCAGCCGCACCCGGAGACGCTGCTGGGCGACTGGATGGAGGGGAGCTCCCCGGTCACGATCGTCGATTTCGCGGCGCAGGACGACCAGATCGTGCTCTATTACGACCCGGCCCTGCTGCAGGATCCGGTCATCGAGTTGACGCGCAGCGCCGAGATGGCGGAGACCACCGAGATCCGCCTCAATGGCGAGGTGATCGCCTGTATTGCGAATTCGGCGGAGCTGAGTGCCGAAGATATCCTGCTGGTGCCCAGCCCCGCACATGCGGTGCAGATCGCCGCCGAGTAGAGACGGCGGCGGGCTGCGTTATTCGACCGAGACCAGTTCGACCGCGAAGGTCAGGTCCTTGCCGGCCAGCGGATGATTGGCATCGAGCGTGACCTTGGTTTCGCTGACTTCGGCCACCATCACCGGGATTGCGCGGCCGTCCGGGGTCTGCATCTGCAGCATCGTGCCGGGGTCGAGCGGGATATCGGCGGGGATCTGTTCGCGGGGCACATCCTGACGCGCCTCGGGCTGGTAATCGCCGTAGGCCTGTTCGCTGGGGATCGTCACGGTCTTCTGCTCGCCGGCTTCCATGCCCTCGATCGCCTGGTCGAGCCCGGGGATGATGCTTCCGGAGCCGAGCTGGAATTCCAGCGGATCGCGCCCTTCGGAGCTGTCGAAGACCGATCCGTCCTCAAGCGTGCCAGTGTAGTGGATCTTGACGGTAGTGCCTTGGGTCGCGGCTGTCATGAGCCTTCCTTCCATCTGTCGAGTGTTGGGGGGG
>SLKB01000026.1 GCA_007134805.1 Paracoccaceae bacterium | reverse complement strand
TCTCAAATCCCGGGCACCGTTCTGGAAGCGTGAGACGACACAACACAGCACAGGCTGGGTTGCCGCAAAAGCGAGCGACGTGGCCGCGCTGCAGCGCTGGTAGGGACGCACCCTCAGATCCCGAATGGTCTCAAGCTGCGGCACTCTTGTACCCCTGCACGCGCCGCCGCGCTTGTTTGCGTGATCATCGCCGCGCTCTGTTGATGCCGCATCAAAAAGGGCGGCTGGGCGCCGCCCTTCTCCATCGATCTGCGGAAGCATCAGCGTTGCGTGGCGCTGGCCACATCAACCGTGACGCCCGGCCCCATGCTCGAACTCACCGAGACCTTTTTCATGTAGGCCCCCTTCGCACCCGTGGGTTTCGCGCGCGAGACAGCCTCGACAAAGGCGCGGATATTCTCGGCGAGCTTGTCAGCCTCGAACGACACCTTGCCGACGCCCGCGTGCACGACACCGGCTTTCTCGACCTTGAACTGAACCTGCCCGCCCTTGGCGCTCGTCACCGCTTCGGCGACATCCATGGTCACAGTGCCGACCTTGGGATTAGGCATCAGGTTGCGCGGGCCCAGGATCTTTCCGAGCCGCCCGACGATGGGCATCATGTCCGGCGTCGCGATGCAGCGGTCGAACTCGATCTTGCCTGACTGGATCGTCTCCATCAGATCTTCGGCGCCCACAATATCGGCTCCGGCTTCCTTGGCCTCATCCGCCTTGGGGCCACGCGCGAAGACCGCAACGCGCACGGTCTTGCCCGTGCCGTTGGGCAGGTTGACGACTCCACGCACCATCTGGTCGGCGTGGCGCGGATCGACCCCGAGGTTCATCGCGATCTCGACAGTCTCGTCGAATTTGGCCGAGGCCGCCGACTTGATCAGCGCCACCGCTTCTTCCACGGTGAGGTTATCCTTGCCGGCGACGGCGTCGCGCGCAATCCGGCTACGTTTTCCAATCTTGCCCATGCGCTTATCCTTTCACCTCGATACCGATCGACTTCGCCGAGCCGGCGATGATCTCCATCGCGGCCTCGATATCATTGGCGCTGAGATCCTTCATCTTGGCCTCGGCGATCTCGCGGACCTGCTTGGTGGTCACCGTACCCGCAACCGAGCGGCCCGGAAGCTCCGAGCCGCGCGCGCGGTTGCGCTTGCCCACGGGCTTGAGGCCCGCGGCGCGCTTCAGATACCATGAGGCGGGCGGCGTCTTCAGGTCCATCGTGAAGGACTTGTCCTGATAATAGGTGATCACGGTGGGGATCGGGGCGCCCGGCTCCATCTCGGCGGTGCGGGCGTTGAACTCCTTGGTGAACATCATGATATTGATGCCACGCTGACCCAGCGCGGGGCCCACGGGCGGTGACGGGTTTGCCTTGCCCGCCGGTATCTGCAGCTTCAGCTGCCCAACGACTTTCTTGGCCATCTGGCCTCTCCTTTTTTCACCTCACCCCCTCGCACGCGAGCGTCGGGGTTGATTACGGTTGAGTGGTCCGGCCTTCCCCGGGCGCGCCCGGCAGCCTCCCACAGACATCACGTCAGATATCCTTCGACACCTGCGTGAATTCCAGATCGACCGGCGTCGCGCGGCCGAAAATTGACACCATCACCTTCAGGCGATTGTTTGTCTCGTCCACTTCCTCGACCATGCCCGAGAAGCCCTCGAACGGCCCGTCATTGACCTTGACCTTCTCGCCCGTCTCGAAATGGATGAGCGTGCGCGGTGCGGCCTCGCCTTCCTCAACCCGGTTGAGGATCGCATTGACCTCATCATCGCCCATCGGCATCGGTTTGCCGCGCGAGCCAAGGAAGCCCGTCACCCGGTTGATCGAGTTGATCAGGTGGTACCCTTTAGGCGACATTTCCATGCGCACCAGCACATAGCCGGGCATGAAGCGGCGCTCGGTCGTCACCTTCTTTCCACGGCGCACTTCGATCACTTCCTCGGTGGGCACGAGCACTTCCTCGATTTCATCGGCGAGCCCGCCCTCTGCGACAGCCGTGCGAATCGCTTCGGCGACCTTCTTTTCGAAATTCGACAGAACGCTCACCGAATACCAGCGCTTGGCCATGTCCTTCATCTTTCCCGGTTGTCCGGCAGAGGGCTGCCGGGTCGCGGCGGTTTCAGGCCATGCTCCGGCCGCCGCCCGCTGCGAATGGTCAAAAGAAACAGCGCACCGAGCCGGTGCGCTTTTCAGGTCGCTTACATCTCACGCGCGCGCAATTCAAGCCCCGCATGACGGCCCTGCGCGCAATCGCGTCAGTTGAAGAAGCCCAAGAGCCCCGACAACCCGGTGCGGATCAGAAGATCCACAAGAAAGAAGAAGACCGCCGTGAGAGCTGCCATGATGAAGACCATCACAGTGGTGACCAGCACTTCGCGCCGCGTGGGCCATGTGACCTTAGCGGTTTCAGCGCGGACCTGCTGCATGAACTGGAAAGGATTGGTTCGGGCCATGAGAATGTCCTTCTGCTTGACGAACAGATACTGAGCATCGGGCGGAACTTCAAGTCGTGAACCAATGCAGATTACCGGGAATGCCTGAGGGCTATCTGGGGACTGATGGGAGCAGCGGGCGTCGACCCCTCAAGGCATTGATAGAAGGGCACCTTGATTTTGGTCTTACTCGGTCGCGCGAAGCGAGCTTGGCGGCCTGAGGCGAGCATCATGCTGTTCGTTGGCGTCCGTGCGCTACGACCTCTTCGGTACTCCGCCTGTCACGCGCAGCGTTTCGTGCTTCTCGGCCTGATTTCCGAGCCTCCGG
>SLKB01000044.1 GCA_007134805.1 Paracoccaceae bacterium | reverse complement strand
TCGCCGATGACCTTGAGGGGGCCGTGCCCGCTCGACGCCGCGACAGCATATCCATCCATCGCGGACGCGGGGAAGGGGGGCTGGTCGCGCGCAGCGATGACAGGGCGGCGCAACACCCGCCCTGCGGCGTCGCTCAGAGCCACTTCCTCGCAGGGCAGGACCGGGCTGAGCGCGAAGACATGCGCCAGCGCCTCGGCGACCGAAATCATCGAGCGTCCTCAAAACGTCCTGATTTTCCACCGTCTTTCAGGATTACCCTGGTGTCGGTGATCTGCATGGTCTTTTCGGCCGCCTTTAGCATGTCATAGACAGTCAGTGCTGCAACCGACGCGGCTGTCAGCGCCTCCATCTCGACACCGGTCTGGCCCGTCGTGCGCACTTCGGCCCGGATGCGGATGCCGGGCAGATCCGCGTCGGGGCTGAGATCCACCGAGACCTTGGTGATCGGCAAGGGATGGCAGAGCGGGATCAGATCGGCGCAGCGTTTGGCGCCCATGATCCCGGCCAGCCGCGCGACGCCCAGAACATCACCCTTCTTGGCGCGACCCTCGGTGATCAGGGCCAGTGTCTCGGAGCGCATCCGGACAGCGGAGACAGCGACCGCGACCCGCGCCGTATGGGACTTTTGCGACACATCAACCATGTGTGCATGGCCTTCGGCATCAAAATGTGTCAGTTTTTCCACATCACACCCGTTCAGGCTGCACCGGATCCCGCAGCAAGTCGCGCGTCGCTTGCGCCACATCGGACGCGCGCATCAGGCTCTCGCCGATAAGGAAACACCGAGCCCCATGGCCCGCAAGATCCGCCAGATCCGCCGGTGTGCTCACCCCGCTTTCAGAGATCAGAAGCTTGCCGGGTGGGACGCGCGCGGCAAGCTCGCGCGTGACTTCCAGAGAGACTTCGAACGTCTTCAGATTGCGATTGTTGATCCCCAGAAGCCTTGAGCGCAACGCAAGGGCCCGCTCAAGCTCGGCCGCGTCATGCACTTCGACCAGCACATCCATGCCCCAATCAAAGGCCGCGCTCTCAAGCTCCTGCGCCTGCGCGTCCGAGACCGAGGCCATGATGATCAGGATGCAATCAGCATGCAGCGCGCGGGCCTCTATCACCTGATAGGGATCGTAGAGGAAATCCTTGCGCAGCACGGGCAGGGTGGTCGCGGCCCGCGCCGCTGTCAGGAACGCATCTTCGCCCTGAAAACTGGGCGCGTCGGTCAACACGCTCAGGCAGGTCGCGCCCCCGTTCGCATAGGCGCGCGCAAGCGCGGGCGGGTCAAAATCCGCCCGGATCAGGCCCCTTGACGGGCTTGCCTTCTTGATCTCGGCGATGAGCCCATAGCCCGAAACCTGCGCGGCGCTCAGAGCGGCCGCAAAGCCGCGCGGAGTCGGCGCCGCGCGGGCGCTGGCCTCGAGCTCGGGCAGGGGGCGCGCAGCCTTGCGTGCTGCGATCTCTTCAAGCTTGTAGGCTTTGATCCTGTCGAGAATGGTGGCCATCGGCGCTCCTTGCATGCAATCTCAGGGGGTTCGCGGGCTGAGCCGGGCGAGAGCCTCGACCTTGGCCCGCGCTGCACCAGTCTCGATGCTCTTGCGCGCCTGCGCCACACCGTCGATCAGATCGGGCGCAGCCTCGGCGATCACCAGCGCAGCGGCGGCATTCAGAAGCACGGCGTCCCGATACGCAGGCCGCCCCTCTCCGGCAAGAAGCGCGCGCAACTCGCGCGCGTTCTGGTCCGGGCTGCCGCCGACCAGATCCGCGAACGGGTGCAGCGCGAGCCCCGCCTCCTGCGGATGCAATGTGAAGTTGCGCAGGCTGCCATCTTCAAGCGCCACCACTTGCGAGGGGGCTGCGATTGACAGCTCATCCGTGCCATCGCCCCCATGGACAAGCCAGGCCTTGTCGGAGCCCAGCATCCGCAAGGTCTCGGCCATCGGGCGCAGGAGTGATCCCGAGAATGCCCCGGTCAATTGCCTGCGCACGCTGGCCGGGTTGGTGAGCGGGCCGAGGATGTTGAAGATCGTGCGCGTGCCCAGTTCCGACCGGACCGGACCCACATGACGCATCGCAGGGTGGTGCATGGGGGCCATCATGAAGCCGATCCCAGCCTCAGCCAAGGCCCGCTCGACCACATCGGCGCCGGCCATCACCTCGATCCCGAGCGCGCCGAGCGCATCGGCTGCCCCCGATTTCGAAGAGAGGTTGCGGTTGCCATGCTTGGCCACAATCACACCCGCCCCGGCCACGACGAAGGCCGTCGCGGTTGAAATGTTGAGCGTGCCCTTGCCGTCGCCCCCGGTCCCGACAATGTCCATCGCGCCTTCAGGCGCGCGCACCTTGACGCATTTGGCCCGCATCACGGCAGCGGCGGCGGCATATTCGTCAACTGTCTCGCCGCGGGTGCGCAGCGCCATCAGGAAGCCGCCGGTCTGCGCCGGCGTTGCGCCACCTTCGAACAGGATCTCGAAGGCATTCTCGGCCTCCGGGCGGGTGAGGGGGCGCGTCGCCGCAATCTCGATGAGGGGCTTGAGATCGCGTGTCATGCTGCAACGGCCGTGGTTTCAAGGAAATTGCGCAGAAGCGCATGCCCATGCTCGGAGCGGATGCTCTCAGGATGGAACTGCACCCCCTCAATCGGCAGGTCGCGATGCCGCAGACCCATGATCAGCCCGTCCTCCAACCAGCTTGACACCATGAGACATTCCGGCAGATCTTCGCGCGCAACAACGAGCGAATGATAGCGCGTGGCCTGCAGCGGAGAGG
>SLKB01000233.1 GCA_007134805.1 Paracoccaceae bacterium | reverse complement strand
GTGATCGCCCCCAAGACTCGCCGGCCGAATTTGCGCCCCGGCGGGTATGCCGACAATTTCGCCACCAATCGCCGTCAGGTCTGGACGCATTAACCCCGCCCGCGGGTCTGGCCCCATGCGGATAGGGTATGTGATGAACACCTATCCGGTCACCTCCGCCACCTTCATTCGCCGCGAGATTGCGGCGCTCGAGGCGCTGGGGGTCGAGGTAACACGCTTTGCGATCCGCCCCTGGGACCAGCCGCTCGTCGAGGCGGCTGACCGCGACGAGGCGGCGCGCTGTCGCTACCTGCTGGCGCCCGGTGCGCTGCCGCTCGGGCTGCGGCTTGTGCGCGAGATCCTCGGCAATCCTGCGGGTGTGGCGCGGGCTGTTGCGACGGGCTGGCAGATGTGGCGTGCCGCCGAACGCGGCGCCGCGGTGCGCCATCTGGCCTATCTGCTGGAAGCCGTGCATCTGAAACAATCCGCAGGCGGGATCGCGCATCTGCATGCGCATTTCTCGACCAACACGGCAGCGGTGGCGCTGCTGGTCTCACGGCTTGGGGGCCCGGGCTATTCGTTCACGGCCCATGGGCCTGACGAGTTCCGCGACCCGCGCGCGGCCTCGCTTGCGCTGAAGATCGCGCAGGCGCGTTTCGTGGTGGCGATCAGCGCCTTTGCCCGGGTGCAACTGGCGCTCGCCGGTGGCATGGCGCAATGGCCGAAGCTCCATGTGGTTCGCTGCGGGGTCGATCTGGACATGATGCAACCTGCCCCCGCGCCGGCGGCGGATGCCCCGCTTGTCTGCATCGGCCGGCTGTGCCCGCAAAAGGCGCAGACCCTGCTGGTCGAGGCATGGGGCGCGCTGCACGAGAGCCACCCACAGGCGCGGTTGATCCTGATCGGCGATGGCGAGACGCGCCCCGAGATCGAGCAGGCCATCGCCCGACACGGGCTTTCCGAAGTGATCGAGATCCGCGGCTGGGCCGAGAATGCCGCCGTGCAGGACGCCCTTGCAACGTCCCGCGCCCTGGTCCTGCCAAGCTTCGCCGAAGGCTTGCCGATCGTCATCATGGAAGCCCATGCCCATGCGCGGCCCGTGATCAGCACCTTCATTGCCGCGATCCCCGAACTGGTCGATGCCCAATCGGGATGGCTCGTTCCTGCCGGTGATGTGCCCGCGCTGACAGCCGCCTTGCGATCCTGCCTCGACGCGACGCCAGAGGATCTCGCCCGCCGCGGCGCGACAGGCCGGTCCCGGGTCGAGGCCGCCCATGACCTGCACGCTTCGGCGCGCGCGCTCAAGGCGTTGTTCGCGGCCGTCACGGACCCGCACTGAGCCTGTCGATGGGCCTTGCCTGGCGGCGCTGTCGCCGCCAGTGGCGTCAGGCGTTCCCGCGAAGCGCCTCGGGGTGCTCCGCGAGAAATTCCTTGAGCGCCAGATAAAGCCCGCGCGCCTTGGGCAGATCATGGGCGTGCAGAGCCTCGGTGATGTCCTCGCAGATCATCTTCTGAACTTGCTGCGGGCCATGGTGGATATGCATCAGGTACTCCCCCAGCTCGGCCGCGCTGACATCATCGAGATGCTCATGCTCCGAAATCGCGGCGATTTGCGCACGCGTCAGACAGGTCATGTCCAGAATGTCGTTTTCGTTGATCATTGCAGTCCTCCTCCAGAAACTGACGGATGATAGCATGACCCCGCGGACCCTGCCTTGCGCAATATCAAACCATCATGCGCAATCAGGCGGATCTGGCAGACTTGCCTGCACGAAAATTGTCGATGATCGCGATGGCCTCTTCTGCGGTTTCGGCAAAATGGAACAGATCCAGATCCTCGCGGCTGATCGTGCCCGCCTCTGCCAGCGCCTCCCAGTTGATGATGCGCGTCCAGAACGCGCGCCCGAACAGGATGAAGGGCATCCGGTGCATCCGTTCGGTCTGGATCAGCGTCAGCGTCTCGAACAGCTCGTCAAGCGTGCCGAAACCGCCGGGAAAGACCGCGATGGCCCGCGCGCGCATCAGGAAATGCATCTTGCGGATCGCGAAATAATGGAAGTTGAAGCATAAATCGGGCGTGACATAGACGTTCGGCGCCTGCTCGTGCGGCAGAACGATATTGAGCCCGATCGACACCCCCCCGGCCTCCTGCGCGCCGAGATTGCCCGCCTCCATCACCCCCGGCCCGCCGCCGGTCACGATGACATCCGCGCGCCCGTAGGACTGGACAGAGCGCAGCGTCATCTCCTTGGCGAAACTGCGCGCGACCTCGTAGAAGCGGCTCAGCTCGCCCAGCGTTTCGGTTCGGGCGCTGCCCGCATCCTCGGGGCGCGGGATGCGCGCGCCCCCGAACATCACGATGGTCGATTCGATCCCGCGCTCGTTCATCAGGAGTTCGGGCTTGAGCAGTTCAAGCTGCAGCCGCACGGGCCGCAGCTCGTCGCGCAGCATGAAATCACCATCGGCAAAGGCCAGCCGATAGGCCGGGTGGCGGGTCTGCGCGGTGTCGGGGGCTTCATCCCAGAAGCGCACATCTTCTTGCGCATCCGGAAAGGCGCGGGTCTTGGGGTCCTGTGTCACGCGAGAGTGGCTCCCATGGGCGGATTGCGGTCGTCAGATGCGAAGGCTATAGCGGGCGCCATCAGATGACCAGAGCCACGGAGCCCGCCATGACCGACACTGCCGCACTTGAACGCGCCATCGAGACCGCGTGGGACACGCGCGACACCATCACCCCCATGACGGGCGGTGAGACGCGCGCGGCGATCGAGGAGACCCTCGACGCGCTCGACAGCGGCCGGCTGCGCGTCGCCGAGCGTCAGCCGGACGGGCAGTGGCTGGTCAACCAATGGGCCAAGAAGGCCGTGCTCCTGGGCTTCCGCATCCGCGAGATGGAGAAACACGCGGGCGGCCCGCAGGGCGGCTCCTGGTGGGACAAGGTCGACAGCAAGTTCGAGGGCTGGAAGAAGAAGGACTGGAAAGCCGCGGGGTTCCGCGCGGTCCCCAACTGCGTGGTGCGCAAATCGGCCTATATCGCGCCGGGCGTGGTGCTGATGCCCAGTTTCGTCAATCTCGGCGCCTATGTGGACAGCGGCACCATGGTCGACACATGGGCGACCGTGGGATCTTGCGCGCAGATCGGCAAGAATGTGCATCTCTCGGGTGGGGTGGGCATCGGTGGTGTGCTCGAACCCATGCAGGCGGGCCCCACGATCATCGAGGACAACTGCTTCATCGGCGCGCGTTCCGAAGTGGTCGAGGGCTGCATCATCCGCGAAGGCTCGGTTCTGGGCATGGGCGTGTTCATCGGCAAATCCACCAAGATCGTGGATCGGGAAACCGGCGAGGTCATGTATGGCGAAGTCCCGCCCTATTCGGTGGTGGTGGCAGGCTCGATGCCGTCGAAAAATGGCATCAACCTCTATTGTGCCGTGATCGTGAAGCGCGTCGATGCGCAGACGCGCTCCAAGACCGGCATCAATGAGCTTCTGCGCGACTGAGTCCCGCGCGCGGGTGCGGGGGTTTTTCACGGGGGCGCGCCCCCGTGAAGCGGGGGGCACGGGGGGGCAGCCGCCCCCCGTTCTTCCCCTGTTGTTCCCCACTGGCGCCGCCCGTCAGCCGTCGCGCGGTGCGGCCGCCCTGCGCAGCCGGTCATTGATCGCAACACCCAGCCCTGTTTCCGGGACAGGCGCCACCGCGATCGGCTGGCCAAGAGTGTCCGCCTCGTGCAGCACGGCGAATAGCCGCGCTGCGGCCTCGTCCAGATCGCCCGCGGCCGAGAGGCTGAATGCCGCGCCCGCGCAGTCGGGCCCGAAGCCGATCCAGACCTCGCCGGGCGCGGGCGATGTTGCCCCGAGCCGCAGTGTCGCGCGCGGCGCGTAATGCGACGCGAATTGTCCCGGCGCGGTGATCCTGCCCGTTGAGGGCTGCTCCGGCGCCGTGCCGAGCACCGCCTGCACCGCCTCCGCGCTGATCGCGCCCGCGCGCAGCAGTTGCTTGCCCTGCGCGCCGACCATGAGGATCGTCGATTCCAGCCCGACCGCGCAGGGGCCCGCGTCGATCACCGCCGCGATCCGCCCGCGCAGCCCCGAGAGGACATGCGCGGGCGTCGTCGGGCTGATCCGGCCCGACGGATTGGCCGAAGGCGCCGCAAGCGGGCCCCCGAATGCCTCCAGAAGCGACCGCGCGATCGGATGGGCCGGCAGGCGCAGCGCCACAGTCCCGAGCCCCGCAGTCACAGCGGGGGCGAGCCCGTGGCCGTCGCGCAAGGGCAGCACCAGCGTGAGCGGCCCGGGCCAGAAGGCCCGTGCGAGCGCCTCTGCCGCGTCTGAAAACCGTGCAAGCGCGTCGGCCTCCGCGCGGCTTGCAACATGGACGATCAGCGGGTTGTGCGCCGGGCGCTGCTTTGCGGCAAAGATCCCCGCGACGGCCGCGGGGTTGCGCGCATCGGCCGCAAGCCCGTAGACGGTCTCGGTCGGCATCGCGACCAGCCCGCCCGCCGTCAGGATCTCGGCCGCCGCGCGCAGCCCCACCTCCGTGGGCGGCAGCATCACTGTATCGCGTGTCATCGCTCTCGGGTCCCTTGTCGTGACGTGGCGTTGGGGTTCTCCATCGCGGCGGAACCGGCTACCGTTGCGTCTTAGGGGGATGTCCGGGTCTTGCCAAGCCACCCCCCATCCCCCGGTCGATCCGCACCCGCCGGCGACGACCGCCCCGAGACCGACCCGATGGAGCCACCGATGCCCTACCGCGCGCCCTTGTCCGATTTCCGCTTCCTTCTCGACCATGTCGTCAGGTTCGACCAGCTTCGCGCGACGGGGCGCTTCCCCGATGCGAGCGAGGCCACGACCGACGCGATCCTCGCCGAGGCCGCGCGGCTCAGCGAGGATGTCCTGGCCCCCCTGCAGCGCGTGGGCGACCAGAATGGCGCGCGGCTTGAAAACGGTGTCGTGCGCACCCCGCCGGGCTTCGCCGAGGCGTATCGCGCCATCGCCGAGGGCGGCTGGATCGCCATCTCTGCTGATCCCGAACATGGCGGCATGGGGCTGCCGCAGACGCTGGCGACCGCGGTCAATGACATGATGTCAAGCGCCTGCCTCGCGCTGCAGATTAACCCGTTGATGACCCAGGGCCAGATCGAGGCGCTCGAGCATCATGCGAGCCCCGAGATCAAGGCCGTCTATCTGCCTAAGCTCATCTCGGGCGCCTGGTGCGGCACGATGAACCTGACCGAGCCGCAGGCGGGCAGCGATGTCGGCGCGCTGCGCACACGGGCCGCGCCGCGCGGCGACGGATCCTACGCGATCACTGGCCAGAAGATCTATATCAGCTGGGGCGACAATGACTTTACCCAGAATGTCTGCCATCTGGTGCTCGCGCGCCTGCCCGATGCCCCGCCCGGCACGCGCGGGATCAGCCTCTTCATGGTGCCGAAATTCCTCCCCGATGCGGACGGGACGCCGGGCGCGCGCAACACGCTGCAGGTGATCAGCCTCGAGCACAAGATGGGCCTGCATGGCGCGCCCACGGCCGTGATGGAATATGACGGCGCGACAGGCTGGCTGGTGGGTGCGCCGCATCAGGGAATGGCCGCGATGTTCACCATGATGAACAATGCCCGCGTGGGCGTCGGCGTGCAGGGGATCGGCGTGGCCGAGGCCGCCTACCAGCTCGCGCTCGCCCATGCCCGTGCGCGGGTGCAGGGCAAGACGCAAGCCGCCGCCAGCGACATGATCATCGGGCACGCGGATGTGCGGCGGATGCTTTCCATGATGAAGGCCGACATCTTCGCGGTCCGCGCGATCGCGCTTGCCAATGCGGTCGCGATCGACATGGCGCAGGCGACGGGCGAGGCGCCTTGGGCCGCGCGCGCGGCCTTCCTGACCCCGATCACCAAGGCCCATGGCACCGAAATCGGGATCCAGGTCGCCGACGCCGGCATTCAGGTGCAGGGCGGGATGGGCTATGTCGAGGAAACCGGCGCCGCGCAATTCCTGCGCGATGTGCGGGTGACCGCGATCTATGAGGGCACGAACGGCATCCAGGCGATGGATCTGGTGGGCCGCAAGCTCGGCGATGGCGGCGAGGCTGCCTTCCGCCTGTTGCAGGAAATCGAGGATGGCGCCGAGGCTGCGCGCACGGATCTGCCGGATCTGGCCGAAGAGGTCTGGCAGGCTGCCGAAAGCCTGCGCGAGGCGACCGAATGGATGCTCGCGCGCGACATGGCCGACCGCGCCGCGGGTGCTGCGCCCTATCTGCGCGCCTTCGCCCGTGTGCTCGGGGCGCATTACCATCTGCGCGCAGCACGTGCCGACACGGGCGCGCGCCGGGCGCTCGCGCGGGTGTTCATCACCCGGATCCTGCCGGAACACATCGGGCTGCTCGCGCAGGCCCGCGCCGGGGCCGCGGCGCTCTATGCGCTCTCGGACGAGGATCTGGCCGCATGATGGACGGGGCCGAAAGGGCGGGCCTGCGCTTCCCCTTCCCGCACCCCCCCGAGGAGGGCGCGGTCACCGAACTGGCCGAGGGGGTGCTCTGGGCACGCCTGCCGCTGCCCATGGCGCTCGATCACGTCAATGTCTATCTGCTCGATGACGGCGCGGGCTGGACAGTGGTCGATACCGGCTTCGACACCGGCCGCAGCCGGGCCATCTGGGCGCGGCTCATGGAGGGGCCCTTGCGCGGCAAGCCCGTCCTGCGGGTGATCGCAACGCATCATCACCCCGATCATATCGGGCTCGCGGGCTGGTTTCAGGCGCAGGGCGCGCAACTTCTGACCTCGCGCACGGCCTGGCTCTTCGCGCGCATGCTGGTGCTCGATGCGCAGGACCGTCCCTTGCCCGAGACTGCGGAATTCTGGCGCCGCGCGGGCATGGCGCCCGAGATCCTCGCACAGCGCCTGAATAGCCGCCCGTTCAATTTCAGCGATGTCGTGGCGCCGCTGCCGCTGGGGTTTCAGCGCCTTGCCGAAGGCGATCACCTGCGCGCGGCCGGGCGTGACTGGCAGGTGCGGCTCGGGCAGGGCCACGCGCCCGACCAGATCACCTTGTGGAGCGACACCTGCAATCTGGTCCTCGGCGCCGACCAGCTTCTGCCGGGCATCTCGCCCAATCTCGGCGTCTATGCGACCGAGCCCGAGGCCGACCCGGTCGCAGAATGGATCGCAAGCTGCACCCGGATGCAAGGCTTCGCGCGCGAGGATCACCTTGTGCTGCCGGGGCACAAGCTGCCCTTCACGGGGCTGCCGCTGCGCCTGCACCAGAAGATCGAAGGCCACCACGCGGCGCTGCGCCGCCTGATGCGGCACCTCGCCGAGCCGCGGCGCGCGTCCGCGTGCTTCGCGCCGCTGTTCAACTCGCGCATCACCGACGGCACCTATGGCCTTGCGCTGGTCGAGGCTGTGGCGCATCTCAACCACCTTGTCGCGCAAGGCCGCGCGCGGCGCGTTGAGGACCCCGAGGGCGTGTGGCTCTGGCAGGCCGTTGCGGCCGCTGGCGTGCTGTCGCAGGGCGCGCAAAAGGGGTGACAGCCCTGTCCTGATCGGCTATCGGAAGGGTCGGACAGGAATGAGCAGGAGCATGTTATGGCCAAGCATGAACACGGGAAAATGGACATCAGCGAGCAGGAAAAGACCTTTGCAGGCTTCGTCAAGTGGTCGGTCTGGGTCGCCGCAGTCAGCATCGGCGTGCTGATCTTCCTCGCGCTCGCCAATGCCTGACGCAGACGCCCTGACCTGAAAGCCCGCATCATGGTGATTTCACTCTGGCGCAGCCCCATGGCTCTGGTGGCGATGATGGGCTGCGTCCTTTTGATGCTCGCGGGATGCGGGGCCCGCGATGTCTGGGCCAGCGATACCGAGGTGATGGCCGCGCGCTACGCGAACGGGGGCGCGCCGGAACTGACGCTCGTGACGATCATGAACTATCAGACGGGCCGCGGTGATCACACGGCGCTGTTCATCAACGGGCAGGAACGGGTCGTGTTCGATCCCGCCGGAAGCTGGCGGCTGGATCAGAACCCCCGGCGGCATGACGTGCATTTCGGCATGTCGCCCGAGGCTGGCGCGTCCTTCTATCTCAGCCATGTGCGCCCTTCGCATTACGCGGTTGTGCAGCGGCTTCGCGTGCAGCCGGTGCAAGCGGACGCGGCGCTGGCGCTGGCGCTCGAGACGGGCGGCGTGGGCCCCGCGCGCTGCGCGCTGTCAACCTCGCGGCTGTTGCGCCGGATTGGCGGGTTCGAGGAGATCGGCGCGACATGGTGGCCGCATCTGCTGAAGCAGGATTTCGATGCGATCCCCGGTGTCGAGCGGTTCGAGCTGCATCATGACCACCCTGAGATCGAGATGCTCGCCCGGGCCGTGCAGGCGCCCCTGCCGCAGGCGCGTCCGGCCGTGACGCTTGCGACCGTGTCGGGCGCGGCCGCACCCCGGTAATGCTGCCCTTTCGCTACACCCCGCCCGAGGATCCACCCGTGATCGTGCATGAGGATCACGAACTGGTGCTGGTCGACAAGCCGGCCGGGTTGTTGTCCGTGCCCGGCAAGGGCGCGGACAAGGCCGATTGCATGATCGCGCGGTTGCGCCGGATCTACCCCGAGATCCTTCTGGTCCACAGGCTCGATCTCGATACGTCGGGTGTCATGGTCTTCGCCCGGAGCCCCCATGCCCAGCGTCATCTGGGCCTGCAATTCGAGAAACGCCAGATGCGCAAGACCTATGTCGCGCTTGTCGCCGGCATGCCCGACCCGCCCGAGGGGCGCGTGGATCTGCCGCTGATCGTCGACTGGCCCAATCGCCCGCGGCAGAAGGTCTGTCACGAAACCGGTCGCCCCGCACAGACTGACTGGAAAGTGATGCGCGCGGAGCCGGGCGGCGCGCGGGTGATGCTGATGCCGGTGACAGGGCGCAGCCATCAGTTGCGCGTGCATATGCGCGCCATCGGCCACCCGATCCTGGGCGATCCGCTTTATGCGACGGGAGAGGCGCGCGCCCATCCGCGCCTGATGCTCCATGCGCGGACCCTGCGGCTGCGCCACCCTGATGGTGGGCGCGGTCTGACACTCTCGGCGCCGGTCCCGTTCTGATAGCAAGAAACTATCAAAAAACGTAAAAGCGATATTGCAAGCGCGCGGTGCATTTGGCAGCACGGCACTGGACACAGCACCGGGGGCGCGCGCGATGGCACTGGATGACGAGACCGGCAAGGGCGTCTGGAAATCCGGGCGCGGCAAGGGGCGCGCGCGGCCCAAGGGGCGCGCGCTCGACCCCGAGGCCCTGGTGGAGGTGCGCGCGCTCCTGGGCGACCGCCCGCGCCAGCGCGACCTGCTGATCGAATTCCTGCATCTTGTGCAGGACGCCTATGGTCATCTGTCGGCGCGCCATCTGCGCGCGCTTGGCCATGAGATGCGGCTTTCCATGGCAGAGATCTGGGAAGTTGCCAGTTTCTATGCGCATTTCGATCTGGTGCGCGAGGGCGAGGCGCCGCCGCCGGCGCTGACGATCCGGGTGTGCGACTCGCTTTCGTGCCAGCTTGCAGGTGCCGAGGCGCTCATCAAGACGCTCTCGGACGGCATGGATCCCCATGCGG
The DNA here is from genome assembly GCA_007134805.1 of Paracoccaceae bacterium. Lineage (GTDB taxonomy): Bacteria > Pseudomonadota > Alphaproteobacteria > Rhodobacterales > Rhodobacteraceae > Roseinatronobacter. Next base: position 1,354 of record SLKB01000233.1, on the reverse strand, counting down.
TCCGGGTCAGGCGCGCGCCCTGCATGGGCCGCTGCGACACGGCCCCTGTCGCCGAACTGGGCCATCACCATATCGATTTCGCGACGCCCGCGCGCCTCTCTGCCGCCATCGCGGCGGGTCGGACGCATCCGCATATCCCCGAGTATCAGACGTTTGACGCGTATCGCGCCGAGGGGGGCTATGCGACGCTGGCCAGCCTGCGCGCCTCGGGCGATTGGGAAGCAGTGCAGGCGCGCCTTCTCGCCGCTGGCGTGCGGGGTCTGGGCGGTGCGGGCTTCCCCGCGGGGAAGAAATGGGGCTTCGTGCGGGCCAATCCGGGGCCGCGCTATCTGGCCGTCAATGGCGATGAGGGCGAGCCCGGCACGTTCAAGGACCGCTACTATCTGGAGCGGGTGCCGCATCTGATGCTCGAGGGCATGCTGATCGCGGCCTGGGCGGTTGCGGCCGCGCGCTGCTATATCTACATGCGCGACGAATACCCGGCCGTGCTGGAGATCCTGCGCCGCGAGATCGCGGCACTGGAGGCAGCGGGGCTGGTCGCACCGGGCGAGATCGAGCTGCGCCGTGGTGCGGGCGCCTATATCTGCGGCGAGGAATCCGCGATGCTCGAGTCGATCGAAGGCAAGCGCGGGCTGCCGCGCCACCGCCCGCCCTATGTCGCGCAGGTCGGGCTCTTCGGGCAGCCGACACTGGTGCATAATGTTGAAACATTGCATTGGATCGCCCGAATTTGCCGCGAAGGGCCCGAGATAATGTCGGATATGTGCAAGAATGGGCGGACCGGGCTGCGCTCGTACTCAGTCTCGGGCCGGGTGGCGCGGCCGGGGGTTTACCTGCTTCCCGCGGGCTCAACCATTCGCGACGTGATCGCGGCCGCCGGCGGCATGGCCGCGGGGCATGCCTTCAAGGCCTATCAGCCGGGCGGGCCGTCCTCGGGGCTGTTGCCGGCACGGCTTGATGATGTGCCGCTCGATTTCGACACGTTGCAGGCGCATGGCAGTTTCATCGGCTCGGCCGCTGTGGTCGTGCTCTCGGATCAGGACAGCGCGCGGGCGGCGGCGCTGAACATGCTGCAATTCTTCGAGGCGGAAAGCTGCGGGCAATGCACGCCCTGCCGGGCGGGCTGCGAGAAGGCAGTGAAGCTGATGCAGGCCGCGACTTGGGACCAGCCGCTTCTGGAAGAGCTGTGTCAGGTGATGGCGGATGCCTCGATCTGCGGATTGGGGCAGGCCGCGCCGAACCCGATCCGGCTGGTGATGCAGCATTTTCCCGAGGAGATCCGAGAATGACCGCGACCCGTCCCGCGCCCGCACCGGGCCGCACGCCCCACCCACCCACCCGCGCGCCGGGGGCG
>SLKB01000382.1 GCA_007134805.1 Paracoccaceae bacterium | reverse complement strand
CGAGCTTGCGCCCGCCATGCCGTCTCCTGACGCGCCTTCTGCGCGGCCGGCCCTGCGCGACGAGGAGATGCCGCGTCTGCGCGCCGATGGCAGTACGGAACTGCCGCGCATCGCCCCGCCCGCGCCCCTGCCCGGGGTGACGCCAGAGCATGCGCGCCCCGACGACCCGCTCGACGAGCGTGCCGCGCGCGTGCCCGAAAGTGACGCGATGGCGCCGCCGCCAAGCCTGCAGATCTCGCGGCTGCCCAGCATCACCGCGCCCCGTGATCTTCTGCCGGACGGCGATGTGGCGCCAGCGCCGCAAGACGCAACGCGCCCCGCGCTCGAGCGCAACGCCATCTTCACCGGCGCGCCCGAGGGGTTCGCGCGCATGGCAGTGGTCCTGCTGGACCCGGGCCTGCCAACCCCGATGCGCCGCGAACTGGCAGCGATGGATGTGCCGGTGACCTTCGCCATCAACCCGCGCGACCCTTCGGCGTCCGAGGCGGCCGCACTGTATCGCGCGGCCGGAAAGGAAGTGGTGATCCTGGCAACAGGCCTTTCGGATGCCGCCAGCGCAAGCGATCTGGACTCCAGCTTCGCGCTCTATTTCGATGTCGTGCCGCGCGCGATCGGGGTGATCGAGCTGCCCGAGCGCGGGTTTTCGCGCAACGCGAGCCTGCTGCGGTCGGTGATCCCCTTTCTCGCAGCGGACGGTCACGCGCTTCTGACCTTCCGCGAAGGGCTCTCGCAAGCCGGGCAAGCCGCGCAGGCCGCAGGGGTCGCGCATGCTGAGGTGTTCCGGGTGCTCGACAGTGACAATGAAAGCCCCTTCGTCATCCGCCGGTACCTCGACCGCGCTGTTTTCCAGGCAGCCCAGATCGGACAGGTGATCGTATTCGGGGATGCGTCGAACGACGCCACGCTCGAGGCCATCGACATGTGGCTCGAAGAGGGCCGCGTGGATCAGGTGGCGCTGGTACCGGTCTCGGGCATCCTGCTGGAAGGCAGGGCCGCGCCCTGAGTTTCCTGACTTGATGCCTGACGCCCCCCGGGCTAGAGCGAGGATCCGTGGCCCCTTGCTGGAACTGGTAGACAGACCAGACTTAAAATCTGAGGTCCGTATGGGCGTGAGGGTTCGAGTCCCTCAGGGGCCACCATTCCGACGATGCTCGAGCAGGCACAAGCCCGTGCGTCCTGGCGCTGGTCATCTCGCACGGCTAGCTTTGCACTGCGCCCGCCGCTCTGAAAACCGGCGCGCGCGGCATGGGCTGTGAGATCAAGCGGGCAGGGCCGCTGTCGCTTCGACCTCGACCAGAAATTCGGGCCGTGTGAAGCCGGACACGATCACCAGCGTCGAGGCGGGCAGGGCCGTGGCGGGCACCTGCCCAAGGAAGCTGTCGCGCGCGGCCATATAGGCCGGCATGTGGATGCGATCGGTCACAAAGGCATTGAGCCGGATCACGTGATGCGCGCCCGCGCCCGCCTCGGCAAGGATCGCCGTGATCGCCTCGAAACACAGCGCCGCCTGTTCACCGGCATCATGCGGGACCGTGCCATCAGCGCGCAGGCCCAACTGACCTGAAGTCACGAGGATCCGCGCCCCCTCGGGCGCCAGCACGCCATGCGCGTAGCGCGCAAAAGGTGGTGGCAGGTCCGCTGGCGTCAGGCTCCGCATGTGATGCTCTCCTTCCGGTTTGCGCATGGCGCCAAAAGGGCAGATCGCATCTGAGATCGGACCTGATTCTGCGGCTCTCGGGGGCTGGAAAGCCGCCATCCATTCACAGATGCCCACCATTTCAGCAATCGAAGCGCAGGATGCCCAATATTTTTGCGGCTGCGCCCTGTCGTGGCGCCATCCCGGCTTAGCGCGTGACTTGCCGGTCCTGCATCGGGACAAGGGTTAAAATCATGTAAAACACGAGGCTGACTCATGGCTTTCCCAACCTCCTCCAAGCGACTGGCGCTCTGTGCAGCGAGCATGTTCTGCGCTGCTCCGGCGTTGAGCCTCACTCCGGTCACGTTCGGAACGAACTGGCTGCCGCAGGCTGAACATGGCGGGTTCTACCAGTCGGTCGCCGATGGAGCCTATGCCGAATGTGGGCTCGACGTGACCATCGTCTCGGGCGGCCCGCAGGTCAACAACCGCGCGCTGCTGATGGCTGACCGGATCCAGTTCCATATGGGCGGGGATCTTCTGCAGGCCTTCAACGCGATTGCCGAGGATATTCCCGTGGTCTCGGTCATGGCCACGTTCCAGAAGCACCCGCAGGTCATCATCGCGCATCCCGGCGAGGCCGATACATGGGAAGATCTCAAGGATCTCACCCTGCTGATCGGTGACAATGGCTTCACCTCCTACTATCAGTGGATGATCGCAGCGCACGGCTTCACGGCCGAACAGCGCGAGCCCTACACGTTCAACCCCGCTCCCTTCCTTGCCGATACGCGCAAGGGCATGCAGGGCTTCCTCTCGTCCGAGCCTTACGCGATCCTGTCCGAAGCCGGCTTCATGCCCAATGTCTTCCTGATCGCGGATGCGGGCTATTCCACCTATGCGACCACGGTTGAAGTAATGCGCAACACGCTCGAAGAGCGCCCCGAGGTGGTAGAATGTTTCGTCACCGGCTCGATCCTCGGCTGGTACAACTATCTCTACGGTGACAATGCGGCCGCGAACGCCATGATCCTCGAGGCCAACCCGGACATGACGCAGGACAAGATCGATTTTGCCATCGAAATGATGAACTCCGAAGGCATCGTCGATAGTGGCGACGCGCTGGAATATGGCATCGGCGTCATGCGCGAAGATGTGGTCGAGGGTTTCTACAACGCGATGGTCGAGGCCGGCGTGGTGGAGGAAGGGATCGACTGGACACTGGCGATCGATACGCGCTTCGTGGGGCAGGGGCTCGGCATGGAGTTGCGCCCCTGAGCGCCGCGCCGGCGAGCCTGCGAGAGGACATGCCAGAATGAGTTCCGACCCGAGTTTTCGCAGCATGCGCCCGAAAGTTCTTGAGATGTCGGGCGTCGACAAGACCTTCAACGGCGATGTAGTGGCGCTGCGCAACATGTCGCTGAGGGTTAATGATGGCGATTTCATCTCGTTGCTGGGGCCGTCGGGTTGCGGCAAGTCGACCGCGCTGCGCCTGATCGCGGGCCTCTCAACCCCGAGCGCTGGCCGCATCACATGGAGCGGCGGCAAGTCGGAGAATGATCTTGGCGTGGTCTTCCAGGAGCCCACGCTCATGCCCTGGGCCACGGTCGCGCAGAATGTCTGGCTGCCCTTTCGCCTCCGCGGCCAGTCCTATGCCTCGGTCCGCGACGAGGTGCTCGATGCGCTGCGGCTGGTGGGGCTTGAGAAGTTCCTTGACGCCTATCCGCGCGAATTGTCGGGCGGCATGAAGATGCGCGTGTCGATCGCGCGGGCGATGGTCACGAAGCCGCGCCTGATCCTGATGGACGAGCCTTTCGCCGCGCTCGATGAGATCACGCGCTTCCGGCTCAACAATGATCTTCTTCAGCTCAAGGCCAAGATTGGCTGCACGGTGATCTTCGTGACGCATTCGGTTTTCGAATCCGTCTTCCTGTCCGACCGTATCGTGGTCATGGCTGCCCGCCCCGGGCGCGTGATCGAGGAGGTGCAGGTCGATGCGCCCTATCCGCGACACGAGGAATTCCGCACCTCGGGCGAATATGCCGCGCTCTGCCGACGCGCGTCAGAAGCCTTGCACCAGGCGATGGAGGATGCGGCATGACCATCGCCGACAACACCCCGCTCTTTGACGCAGAAGACCTGCGCCGCCAGCGTGCCGCGCGCTTCGAGCGATTCGGACGCTGGCTTCTGCCCATTGCCGTGATGATCGCGATGATCTGGCTCTGGGACCGGCTGGTGGTCTGGAACGAGATCCCGCATTTCATCCTGCCACGTCCGGGGCTGGTGCTCCAGACGCTGATCAGGGACTGGCCGATGCTGTTCGACGCGCTGCTGGTGACCTTGCAGATCACCATGATGGCGCTTGCCGTGGCCGTCATCGGGGGGGTCGGGCTTGCGGTTATCTTCACGCAAAGCCGCCTTGTCGAGATGTCCTTCTATCCCTATGCCGTGATCCTGCAGGTCACTCCGGTCGTATCCATCGCGCCGCTGATCTTCATCTATGTCGACAGTCGCACGGCGGGGCTGCTGATCTGCGCCTGGCTGGTGGCCTTCTTCCCGATCCTCGCCAACACCACGCTGGGGCTCAATTCGGCCGATCACAACCTGCGCGACCTCTTCCGCATCTATGGCGCGTCGCGCTGGCAGACATTGCGCTATCTTCGCCTGCCATCGGCGCTGCCCTATTTCCTGGGCGGTCTGCGCATCGCAGGGGGGCTCGCGCTGATCGGCGCTGTGGTGGCGGAATATGTCGCGGGCACTGGCGGGATCGGGTCGGGGCTTGCCTTCCGCATCCTGGAAGCAGGATACAGGCTCAATATCCCGCGCATGTTCGCCGCGCTCATCCTGATTGCCCTGACGGGGGTCGTGATCTTCGCGGGCCTGTCGTTCCTGAGCCACATGCTCTTGCGCAAATGGCATGAAAGCGCGCTGAAACGAGAGACATGATGGATTTCAGGACGTTGCCGCAGACTGGCCCGTTCCGGCTGGACAACATCACTGTGCCTGCCGCCCTGCTGGGCCACGCAGGCGATCTGACGCGCCACAGCCTCGCCATCGCCGACGGCCGCATCACCGATGCGCGCGAAGGCCCGGTGATCGACATGGGCCGCGCGCTGGTGCTGCCTTGCTTCATCGACATGCACACGCATCTCGACAAGGGCCATATCTGGCCGCGCAGCCCCAACCCCGATGGCAGTTTCATGGGGGCGCTCGGCACGGTCGCCGAGGACCGCGCGACCAACTGGTCGGCCGGGGATGTGCGCACGCGGATGGATTTCGCGCTGCGCTGCGCCTATGCGCATGGCACGCGCGCGATCCGCACGCATATCGACAGCCTCGCCCCGCAGGATGCGATTTCCTGGCCAGTCTTTGCCGAGCTGCGCGCAGAATGGGCCGGGCGGATCGCGTTGCAGGGCGCCTCGCTCGCCGGGATCGATCGCGCCGATCTTGAGGGCGATTACGCGCGCACGGCCGATCTGGTGGCCCGGCATGGCGGGGTTCTCGGCATGGTCACCTATCCGGTCGAGGATTTGCGCGCCCGGGTGCGCGCGCTCTTCCGCCTCGCCATGGATCGCGGGCTGGAGCTGGACTTCCACGCCGACGAGACCGCCAATCCCGACGCCGCGACGCTGCGCGTCATCGCCGAGACCGCGATCGAGATGGGCTTCGAACGCCCCATCACTGTCGGGCATTGCTGCTCGCTCGCCACCCAGCCCGAGGATGAGGCGCTGCGCACGCTCGATCTGGTGGCCAAGGCGGGGCTCAACATCGTCTCGCTGCCGATGTGCAACATGTATCTGCAGGATCGCAGCGCCGGACGCACTCCGCGCTGGCGGGGGGTGACGCTTGTGCATGAAATGGGTGCGCGGGGGATCAACGTGGCCTTTGCCTCGGACAACACGCGCGATCCGTTCTATGCCTATGGCGATCTCGACATGCTCGAAGTGCTGCGCGAGGCGACGCGGATCGCCCATCTCGACCATTCCGATCCCGGCTGGATCAACGCCGTGCTCGCCAATCCTGCGCGCGCCTGCGGCTTCCCCACGCCCAGCCTTGCGCCCGGCGCGCCGGCCGATCTGGTCATCCTGCGCGCGCGAAACTGGACCGAGGCGCTGTCACGCCCGCAATCCGACCGGATCGTGCTGCGCGCCGGCCGCGCCATTGACCGGCAACTCCCAGATTACGCCGAGCTTGATCATCTGATGAGGACCGCATGACCCCGAATATCGCTGCCGCGAAAGCGGCCCTGTCACATCTCGATCTCGACGAGAACCCGACCTCGATCCGCGCCAAATCGCGCGACTTCTTCTGGTATTCGCCGGTGCTCAAGGCCCGCATGGACCATCTGGAGGGCGATTTCGTGGTCGCCCCCCGCTCCGAGGCGGAAGTGATCGAGGTGCTCAGGACCTGCTACGCCCATGATGTGCCCGTCACCACGCGCGGAGCGGGGACCGGAAATTACGGCCAGGCGATGCCCATGGCGGGCGGTTGCATCCTGCACATGAAGAACCTGGCCGCCGTGACGGATATCCAGCCGGGCCGGGTGATCGTGCAGCCGGGTTGCCTGCTGAAGGATGTGGATGCGGCCTGCAAGGCCCATTCGGCGCAGGAATTGCGCATGTTCTCCTCGACCTGGGCGACCGCGACGATTGGCGGCTTCATTGCGGGGGGCTCTGGCGGGATCGGCTCATGCACATGGGGGTCGTTGCGCGATCTTGGCAACATCATCCGTTTGCGCGTCGTCACGATGGAGGAAGAGCCGCGCGTCCTCGAATTCCGCGGCGAGGAGCTTGCGCGCGTGAGCCATGCCTATGGCACGAACGGCATCATCACCGAACTCGAGATGCCGCTCGCTCCCGCCTATGACTGGGTGGGCCTTTTCGTGGCGTTCGACGATTTCGACGCCGCGCTGCGCTACACTGAAGGCCTCGCAAATCAGGACGGGATCCTGATCAAGATCGCCAGCCTCTATGAGGCCCCCACGGCGCATGCCTATTTCCAGCGCGTGAAGCCGCATGTGTCGGAGGGGACGCATCTCGTGGGCCTCATGGTCGCACCGCATTCGATGGACGGTTTCGAGACCTACACTGCCCGCCGCCCCGAGGGGCGCGTGATCTACGATTCGCGCCACACCGAATGGCCCCGCGATCCGGGCCCTGTCTTCGAGTATGGCTGGAACCACACCACCCTGCGCGCCCTGAAGGTGGACCCGGATATCACCTATCTGCAAGTGCGTTACGGCTATCCCGACCATATCGCGAAGGTCCAGGCCATGCGCGCGGCCCTTGCGCCCGAAGTACTGCAACACCTCGAGGTCATCCGCGAGAACGGCAAGGTCATGTTCGCAGGCCTCAGCCTCGTGAAGTTCACCTCCGAAGAGCGGCTCGACGAGATCGTGCGCCTGCATGAGGAGGCGGGGTGCATGATCTTCAACCCGCATCGCTTCACGCTTGAGGAGGGCGGGCGCCAGACAGTCGATGACCGGCAACTCAACTTCAAGCGCGAGGCCGACCCCAAGGGCCTGCTCAACCCCGGCAAGATGATCGCCTGGGATGATCCGAACTGGAAGTTCGAGCGCATCTACGCCTATCCGGGGATGAAGGCCGCCGAATGACACGCGCGCTCGTGCTCTTTGCGCATCCCTGCGCCGAGAGTTTCTCGGCCGCCCTGCATGCGCGCGTCATTGATACGCTCACCGCGCGCGGATGGCAGGTCGATGACTGCGATCTCAACGCCGAAGGCTTCAACCCCGTCCTGACCGAGCAGGAACGCCGCGGCTACCATGATGTCGGCCCCAACCTCGTGCCCGTGCAGCCCTATGTGGACCGGATCCGCGCGGCACAGGCGCTGGTGCTTGTCTTTCCGGTCTGGAATTTCGGCTACCCGGCGATCCTGAAGGGGTTTTTCGACCGGGTCTTCGTGCCGGGCGTGTCGTTCCGGCTGGAACAGGGCCGCGTGCGCCCGAACCTGACGCATATCCGCAAGCTCGCAGCCGTCACCACCTATGGCGGCACCCGGCTGCGCGCGCTCCTTGCCGGAGATCCGCCGCGCCACGTCGTCAAGCGCGCGCTCTGGCATGTGACCCGGCCGACAAAGCTGCGCTATATCGCGCTTTATGATATGAACCGCGCGTCCGATGCGCGGCGCGCGGCCTTCCTCGCCCGCGTCACCAAAGAGATGGAGCAGTTCTGATGCGCGCGCTCGTTGTCTATTGTCACCCGCACCAGCAGAGTTTTACCGCTGCCGTGCGCGACGAGGTGCTGCGCGGGCTTGATGCGGCAGGGGCAGAGATCCGCCTGCATGACCTCTATGCGCAGGGCTTCGCGCCCTTGCTGACTTGCGACGAATGGCAGGGCTATCTCGACAGTCCCGCCAACCGCGCGCCCGTCGCCCGGGCGGTCGACGATCTGCAATGGTGCGACACGCTGATCTTCGTCTACCCGACCTGGTGGTATGGGCTGCCGGCGATGCTCAAGGGCTGGCTTGACCGTGTCCTGCTGCCCGATGTCGCCTTCCTGATGCCCGACGCGGTCAACCGGACGATCCGCCCCGGACTTGGCCATATCACGCGGCTGGGCGTGTTCACGACCTGCGGCGCAAGCCGGTGGCTCACCTTCTTCGTGGGCGCGCCCGGCAAGCGCACGCTGCTGCGGGGCGTGCGGCTTCTCTGTGCGCGCGGCTGCCGGACGTCCTTCGTCGCGCATTACCTCATTGACAGCTCCACCCCGGAAAGCCGCGCGGCCCATCTGCGCCGCGTCGCGCGCAAGCTTCAGCGCCTGATCGGTCCCGGCGTCGTGGCGCAGCACGCGGCGGTGCAGACATGAGCGTGCCGCTGCTCGACTGGCGCGACTACGCGACCGACCCCGAGGGTTTCAGCGCCGCGCTGGGCCAGACCTGCCGCGAAACCGGCTTTTTTCTGCTCAGGGGCCATGGGATCGCCCCTGCGCTGATCGAGGATGTGTTCGATCTCGCGTCCGGTTTCTTCGCCCAGCCCCATCAGGCCAAGGCGCCGCTCTCTATCGCGCAAAGCCCGCATAATCGCGGCTGGGCGCAACTCGGCGCCGAGGGGCTCGACGACAGCTCCGGCCAGCGCGACCGCAAGGAGGCGTTCAATATCGGGCTCGAGCTTTCGCCCGAGGATCCGCGCGTGCTGGCAGGCGAGCCGTTTCGCGGCGTCAATCTCTGGCCCGAGATCGAGGGCTTCCGCACGACCATGCTCACCTATTTCACCGAGGTCTGGGCGCTGGGGGTCGATCTTCTCCAACCTGTCGCGCGTGATCTCGGCCTCTCGCCCAGCACCTTTCCGCCGCATTTCACGGCCCCCATGGCAACGCTGCGGCTGTTGCATTACCCCGCCGCCAGCGGCACCGAGGGCGAAATCGGCGCGGGCGCGCACACGGATTACGGGGCGCTCACCCTGCTTGCGACGGATGGCGCACCGGGGCTGCAGGTGCGCCCGCGCGGCGGCGACTGGCAGGATGTCCCGCATGTTCCGGGCGCGTTCATTGTCAATATCGGCGATTGCCTGATGCGCTGGACGAATGATGTCTATGTCTCGACCCCGCATCGCGTGCTGCCACCCCCGCGCCCGCGTCAGTCGGTTGCGTTCTTCCTCGACCCCAATCCCGACTCGATCATCGCGGCGCTGCCCGGCACGGGCCGTGCCAAATATCCGCCCGTCACAGGGGCCGCGTATCTGCGCAGCCGCCTCGAGGCGACCTATGAAAAGAAAGGCCCGCCCGCATGAGACGCCTCGACTGGGCCGACTACCGCACCACCGAATATGCCGGGATCGACCCGATGCGCACCATCGCCATCCTGCCCACGGCCGCGATCGAACAGCACGGGCCCCATCTGCCAGTGGGCGTGGACACGATGATCGCGCAAGGCCTGCTCGATCGGCTGCGCAAGGACTGCCCCGACGATCTCGACATCCGCATCCTGCCGATCCAGAGTGTCGGCAAGTCGAACGAGCATCTGCACGCGCCCGGCACGCTGACCCTCTCGGCCGAGACAGCCTTGCGCGCCTGGGTCGAGATCGGCCTCTCGGTCGCCCGCGCAGGGGTGCGCAAGATCGTCATCATCAACAGCCATGGCGGCAATCTCGATCTGATCTCGATCCTGGCGCGCGAATTGCGGGTGCAGGCGGGGATGCTGGCCGTCAAATGCCAATGGGGCAGTTTCGGCCAGCCCGATGGCATGTATCCGCCCGAAGAACTGGCCTTCGGTATCCATGGCGGCGATGTGGAGACCTCGCTGATGCTTGCCTTCCGCCCCGAACTCGTCGACATGGCCCAGGCGCGCAACTTCACCTCCAGCGCCGAGGGCGCTCCGATCTCGCCCATTGGCCCGATCTCCTATGGCTGGATCGCCTCGGACCTCAGTCCAGCAGGCACGGTGGGCGATGCAAGCCGCGCCACCCCCGAGAAGGGCGCGGCCACGGCCGCGCAGTATGTCGCCGGGATGATCGCGCTCCTGCACAAGGTGGCCGCACACAAGCTGCCCTGAGCAGGGCGCGCGCTGGACGTGCGCCTGGCCGGCGCTAGGCTCTCGCCCCTCGCGTAAGGAGGCCCCATGCACCCCCCGATCGGCTTTGTCATCCCCGGTGATCCGACCCTGCCGACCGGCGGCTACATTTTTGACGCCGAGTTGCTCGCACGGCTTCCTGCACTGGGCCAGCCTGTGTGGCGCGTCCTTCTGCCGGGGGGGTTTCCGCACCCGACCCCCGCCGAGATGGCCGAGACGGCCCGCATCCTGCACGCGCTTCCGCCCGGGATGCCGCTTCTGATCGATGGGCTGGCCCTTGGCGCGATGGACCCGCAGCTTGTCACTGCCCTGCGCGCACCGATCATCGCGCTCGTGCATCATCCGCTGGGGCTCGAAGCCGGACTCGAGCCTGCGCGCGCGGACGCGCTTCTCGCAACCGAGCGCGCCAATCTCGCCCAGGCTTGCGCCGTGCTCGTGACCTCCGATCATACGGCCGGGATCCTGGTGCGCGATTTCGCGGTCCCGGCCGCGAAGATCACTGTGGCGCTGCCCGGCTTCGACCGCCCGCAGATCACCGAAGCGAAGGCGCGCCCGCCGCTGATCCTCTCGGTCGGCTCGCTGATCCGGCGCAAGGGGCATGACGTGCTCCTGAACGCGCTGGGCGTGATCCGCGATCTGGACTGGCAGGCAGTCATCATCGGCAAGGCGCTCGATCCAGTCTATTCTGCCGAGCTTGAGGCGCAGCGCACAGCCCTCGGGCTGCAGAGGCGCGTGCATCTTGCGGGCGGTTTGCCGGG
>SLKB01000361.1 GCA_007134805.1 Paracoccaceae bacterium | reverse complement strand
CGCCCCTCGACCTTCATCTGGTGCATGGGCGGCACGCAGCACACGGTCGGCACGGCCAATGTGCGCGCCTATAACCTGCTGCTTCTGGCCACGGGCAATGTCGGCCGTGAAGGCACTGGCGCCAATATCTTCCGCGGCCATTGCAATGTGCAGGGGGCCACGGATTTCGGCCTCGATGTGGGCAACCTGCCTTGCTACTATGGGCTGGGTGAAGGTGCCTGGCGGCACTGGTCGCGCGTCTGGGAAGTGCCCTACGACTATTTCGTGAACCGGTTCGACGCGGTTCCCGCCAAGGCAGGTCGCGACGCGCGCACGCCCGCGCAGAACATGGAAGTCCCGGGCATCACCTCGACCCGCTGGTTCGATGCGGTGACGATCGACGCCGATGAGGTCGACCAGAAGGACAATATCAAGGCGATGATCGTCTTCGGCCATGGCGGCAACACAGTGCCGCGGATGCAGGACGCGCAGCGCGGCATGAATGCGCTCGACCTTCTGGTGGTCGCCGACCCGCACCCGACGACCTTCGCAGCCCTGCATTCGCGGACCGACAACACCTATCTGCTGCCGATCTGCACGCAGTTCGAGTGCTCTGGCTCGCGCACGGCGTCGAACCGGTCGATCCAGTGGGGCGAAAAGATCGTCGAGCCGATCTTCGAGTCGGACAATGACTACGCGGTCATCTACCGTCTGTCCGAAGCGCTCGGCTTTGCCGACGAGATGTTCAAGAATTACGAGATGATCGACGGCAAGTTCAGCCCGGAGCCCACGCCGGAATCCATCCTGCGCGAAATCAATCGCGGCGGTTGGTCAACCGGCTATACTGGCCAGTCGCCCGAGCGGTTGAAGCTGCACATGCAGAATCAGGACCAGTTCGACCTGGTCACGCTGCGCGCCAGGCCCGATGCGCCCGAAGAGATTCGCGGCGACTTTTACGGGTTGCCCTGGCCCTGCTGGGGGACGCCCGAATTGCGCCATCCGGGAACGCATATCCTGTACAATACCAACCTGCACCCGATGGAGGGCGGCGGCGCCTTCCGTCCGCGCTTCGGGCTGGAGCGGGATGGCGAGACGCTTCTCGCCGAGGGGTCCTGGCCGCGCGGATCGGAAATCGAGGATGGCTATCCCGAATTCACGATGGCGCTGCTTGAGCAGCTTGGCTGGGATGAGGATCTGACCGAAGCAGAACGCGCGACGATCGAGCGGATCGGCGGCGAGAACCCCGGGAGCGTGAGCTGGTCGCTCGATCTGTCAGGGGGGATCCAGCGCGTGGCGCTCGAGCATGGCTGCGTGCCCTTCGGCAATGGCAAGGCCCGCGCGGTGGCGTGGAACCTGCCTGATCCGATCCCTGTCCATCGCGAGCCCATCTACACGTCGCGGCCCGATCTGGTGGCGCAATATCCCACCAATGACGATCGTCGCCAGCAGCGCATGCCCAATATCGGCAAGGTGGTGCAGCAGGAAGTCGTCGAGCGCGGCATCGCTTCGGATTTCCCGATCATCCTCACCTCGGGCCGGCTGGTCGAATACGAGGGCGGCGGCGAAGAGACCCGCTCGAACCCGTGGCTCGCGGAACTCAAGCAGGACATGTTCGTCGAGATCAACCCTGCCGATGCCGAAGCGCGCGGGATCGTCGATGGCGGCTGGGTCTGGGTTACGGGGGCCGAAGGCGGCAGCCGGGCGCGGGTCAAGGCGCTGGTGACGGAGCGGGTGAATTCAGGCCTTGCCTTCATGCCCTTCCACTTCGCCGGCTGGTTCCAGGGCGAGGATCAGCGGGGCAACTACCCCGAGGGGACGGACCCGATCGTCCTGGGTGAGTCGGTCAATGTCATCACGACATATGGGTATGACCCGGTGACGGGCATGCATGAAGGCAAGGTCACGCTTTGCCAGATCGCAGCGGCATAAGGGAGGAAAACAACATGGCACGGATGAAATTCCTGTGTGACGCAGACCGCTGTATCGAATGCCAGGCCTGCGTGACCGCGTGCAAGAACGAGCATGAAGTGCCCTGGGGCATCAACCGCCGCCGGGTCGTCACCATCAATGACGGCCTGCCGGGCGAGCGGTCGGTCTCGATGGCCTGCATGCATTGCACTGACGCGCCCTGCGCGGCCGTCTGCCCGGTCAACTGCTTCTACACGACCGATGACGGGGTAGTGCTGCACAACAAGGACACCTGCATCGGCTGCGGCTATTGCAGCTATGCCTGCCCCTTCGGTGCGCCCCAATACCCGCGGACGGCAAATTTCGGCACGCGCGGCAAGATGGACAAATGCACCTATTGCTCCGGCGGGCCAGAGCCGGACATGAGCCAGGCGGAATATGTGAAATACGGCGCCAACCGTCTGGCCGAGGGCAAGTTGCCGCTCTGCGCCGAGATGTGCTCGACCAAATCGCTGCTTGCGGGGGATGGCGACATCATCGCCGAGATCTATCGCGAGCGGGTCGTGACGCGCGGCTATGGATCCGGCGCCTGGGGCTGGCGCACGGCCTATGGCGAAACCGTGACCGTGTAAGGGGCAAAGCGATGACATCGATATCACGTTTGCTGACCGCGTTCGGGCTTGCCCTGATGCTGTCATTCGCCGGACCTGCCGCGCAGGCGCAGGTCAACCCGACAGGGAGTTCTGTCACCGAAGACGCGCTCTTCGAGGCGTTGGGCTCGGGCGGTATGGTCTCGGGGCGGGCAACGATCCCGGACCCGGAAGCCGGCATGCTGATCAAGCCGGAGAACAAGGACTGGGCAGTGCTGCAGGGCAGCACGCTGCAGACATTGTCGATCGTTGCCGTGCTGGGAATGCTCGCACTGCTCGCCGTCTTCTATCTTCTGCGCGGGCGCATCAGGATCGAGGCCGGGCCATCAGGGCGCACCATCCTGCGCTTCAACTGGATCGAGCGTTTTGCGCATTGGACGCTTGCTGCCACCTTCATCGTCCTTGCCCTGACCGGGTTGAACCTGATCATCGGGCGGACGATCGTGATGCCTCTGATCGGCGAGAATGCATTCGGGACCCTGTCCGCCTGGGGCAAGATCGCGCATAATTTCCTCGCCTGGCCGTTCATGGTGGCGCTCGCGATGATTGTCATCCTGTGGATTGTGCACAACATCCCGAACCGGCTGGACTGGGAATGGCTGAAGCTGGGCGGTGGGCTTTTCAAGAAAGGCGTGCACCCGCCCGCGAAGAAGTTCAATGCGGGTCAGAAGATCATCTTCTGGTCGGTTGTGCTCGGTGGCGCTGCGCTGTCCTGGACGGGCGTCATGCTGATGTTCCCCGGAAATCTCGCAGGCCCTGCGGAGTGGCAGTTCTACCAGACCATTCATGCTCTGGTCGCGGCCGGCCTCTCGGCGATCGTGATCGCGCATATCTACATCGGCTCGGTCGGGATGGAAGGCGCTTTCGACGCGATGGGCTCGGGCGAAGTCGACGAGAACTGGGCGAAGGAGCATCACGCGCTCTGGGTCGAGGAAGTGAAGCCGAAAGCCCTGGAGCGAGGTGGTCCGAAGGTCACGACGCCTGCGGAATAGCAGCGCTGCCTTCTTGAACAATGCGCCCTGATGCCCTTGCGGCAACAGGGCGTTCAACTGGCTCGGACAGGTTCAGACCATGGCGCAGACGCCGACAGTCGACGACATCCGCGCAGCACTCGATGCGCTGCGGCTTCCCGATGGCACCGCGCTTGGCGGCTCTGGGCGGCTAACTGGCATCTCGGTGTCGCAGGGGCGGGTCAATCTCTCGATCCTGACCTCGCCGGAGGAGGCACCAAGCCTTGCGCCGTTGCGCGATCAGGTCGAGGCGCGTCTGCGCAAGATCCCTGGCGTCGAGGCCGTCTTTGCTGTCCTGACGACCGAAACCCACCGCCCCCCAGACCTGGCCCGCAAGGCCGCACGGGCTGCGGACCCGCTCGCCGGGATTGGCCATGTGATCGCGGTCGCCTCCGGCAAGGGCGGGGTCGGAAAATCGACCACGACTGTCAATCTCGCGCTTGCGTTGCGCGCGCAGGGGCTCAGCGTCGGGATCCTTGATGCCGATATCTACGGGCCTTCGCTGCCCACACTTCTTGGCCTGCACGGCAAGCCCGGCCTTGCGGCGGGGCGCAAGTTGAAGCCCATGCAGGCGCATGGCCTGCGCGCGATGTCGATGGGGCTGCTGGTCGAGCCCGAGGCAGCGATGGTCTGGCGTGGCCCGATGATCATGTCCGCCCTGACGCAGATGATGGCCGAAGTCGATTGGGGCCCGCTCGATATCCTGCTCATCGACATGCCGCCCGGCACAGGGGATGCGCAGCTTGCGATTTCACAGGGCACGACGCTGTCAGGCGCGGTGATTGTCTCGACCCCGCAGGATCTCGCGCTGATCGATGCGCGCCGCGGGATCACGATGTTCCGCAAGGTCGATGTGCCAATTCTCGGGGTCATCGAGAACATGGCGCAATTCATCTGCCCGGATTGCGGCGGCGCGCATGCGATTTTCGGCGATGGCGGCGCGCGCGCCGAGGCGCTGCGCCTTCATGTGCCCTATCTGGGTGCGGTGCCGCTGACGATGGAGTTGCGCGCGGCCTCGGATTCCGGCCAGCCGGTTCTTGCCCGCGACCCTGACGGCCCTCTGGGCGAAATCTTCAAGGAAATTGCCCGCGCCCTGATGGCCGGGCTGACACAAGCGGCGCCGGTTGCACGGCCTGCCCCGCGTTGAGAGGAGACCACCCATGAAAGCCTTCCTTGCCGCTGTCGTCTTCGCCGGCGTCATCGCCTTTGTCGCGGCAACGGTCCTTGATGACCAGTTCCAGCAACCCTCCTATTCCGCCTTCACGACCGAGGGCGCCCGCGTCGACAACCCTGGATCGAACCTGGTCGGCAATTGAGGCCTGCTGTCTGGCCTTTCTGGCGCGCCGCCCTCACCGGCGCGGCGTTCACGCTGGCCGCGCCCTTGCACGGGCAGGATCTCGAAGGGCATGGTGGCCCGGTCGGCGCGCTGGCTGTGACACCTGATCACGTGCTGTCGGGAAGTTTCGACACTCGCGCGATCCTGTGGGATCGCGCGCAGGCGCGCGCGGTCGAGATCACGCGCTTTCACGATGGCAATGTGACGGCGGTGGCCTTCCTGCAAGGCGGCGCTTTTGTGACCGCCGGTCAGGATGGGCGGATCGCGCTGTGGGAAGCAGGCGCGGCGCGCCCCTATCTTGCCACCGATCACGCGCCCTCGGCCATCGCCGCACTTGATGTCGCGCCCGACGCGCGCACCCTCGCCGCCGGGTTTCGCGACGGACAGATCCTGACGCTGTCGCTGCCCGAGGGCGTGGAGCGCTGGCATCAGGCCCATTCCGACAGGATCACGGGGCTCGGCTATCTTGCGTCCGGCGATCTGGTCTCGGTCGGGGGGGATCAGCGGTTGATGCGCTGGTCGCCCGAATTCAGCCCCCGCGCGCAGGCGACGCTGCCCGCCCTGCCGAACGGGCTTGCTGTCTCTCAGGGCCGATTGGCCGTGATCTTCGCGGATGGCGCGCTGCGGATGTATTCCGAGACGGGCGATCTGCTGCCCGAGCATTTCCTGACGGACCGCCCGCTCGTCGCGCTTGCGACAAGCGCGATGGATATTGTCGCGGCGGCGATCGATGGCACTGTCTGGCGGCTCGATGCAACGGCGCTCACGCAGGAGATGAGTTTTCCCGCAAGCGACGGTCCGATCTGGGCGCTTGCCCTTGACGACAGCGAGATCCTGACGGCGGGGCATTCGGGGGTCATCCGCCGCTGGGCGCGCGAGGACGGCGCCGCGCTGGGACGCGCGGACCCGCAGCAGGCCGCAAGCTTTGATGACGGAAGTCGAGGGGCTGAAATCTGGCGTTCATGCGCAGTCTGCCACTCGCTCGAGCCCGATGATCACAACCGCGCCGGGCCGAGCCTGCACGGGATTTTCGGCATGCGCATTGCCTCGCAGCCGGGCTTTGACTACTCGGGCGCCTTGCGCGACATGGACATCATCTGGACCGAAAAGACGGTTGCGGAACTTTTCGAATACGGCCCGGATGAATATACACCCGGATCGCGCATGCCCGATCAGCGGATTTCGGATCCGGCAGATCGCGCTGCATTGGTCGAATTCCTCGCACGAACGAGCGAATAGCTCATTGTTTTCGGCGTCGCTGCAGGGGTCGCGCCTTCTCTGGTCCGTTTGAAATAAGAAAGGAACGATATCCAGAGATACGCGTAGAGAACAACCAGGAAAACCAACAGTTCAAGCATGGATCACCCCCGAGCCGGAAAACCCGGTTTCCTGTGAGCCAGGACGTGGAGCATGACAGAAAGGCCGGGGTGACAGCATCACGGCGCAATGCGCGGTGATCGGCACCGTTCCTGCGTGTCGAGGCGTGTAAGCGCGTCGATGGCAGTGCATCCGCGACATGTTCAAGATGCCTCTCCTGTCTGGCCGAATATTTTCGAGCACCCGCACTTCCAACACGCTAGGAGGCAAGCGTAAAAGAATGCTTAAGAATGTCTTGCAAATTTTTTTGAAACGGGCGTGAGGCGCGGGATATTGCCGATATCCCGCAAAACCCGGGACTATCCAGTGCAATAACGCTTGATCCGCGCGAATCAGTCAGATGAGAAGCGGATCGGGATTCGCCCTATTCTTGTCATGATCTGGGGAAAAAAGTCGAAAGCGCCTCGAAAATGCAAGGCCCTTTCGACGCACTGACGAATGTCTGCAAAAATGGGTTGCAGAAGTCCACCCGACAGCGTTGAGCGTCATGACCTCACGCGATTTGCGAGATCATGAGCAATTCGAAAACCCGGACCAGACGACATCAGGCAACCCCCGCACTCACGGTGTCGCTGCCAAGACGCAATGACGCGAACCATCTTCAGCCTCGTACGCACAGCCTTCAGTCGCTGATCCGGACGATTCGTTCTCGAAATGTGGACATAGCTTAGCGTTCGATTGTTATGAAAACGTTAGACGCCCGCCCGGCGGGGCTTTGACGCGGTGGGGGCACAGGATACGCGCCCGTCGGCAGGGCCCCCGGGCGCGGCCATCGTGACCTGGCACGTCGCTTTTCCATTCTGTCATGTCGGGATCACTGGCTCGAAGCACGGCGGGATTTGACATGAGGGATCAGAGCGAGCCAACCAGCCCGGAGACGGCGATGAAAACCCACGTCAAATCCCTTGTTGTCGGCGGCGGCGCGGTGGGGGCGTCGATTGCCTACCATCTGGGCCGCGCGGGCTGGGACACGCTGCTGCTGGAACGCGACGAGCTGACGTCGGGCTCGACCTGGCATGCTGCGGGGCTCTTGCCACTTTTCAACATGGGCTATGCAACAAGCCATATCCACGACTACAGCGTGAATTTCTACAAGCGGCTCGAGGCCGAGACCGGGCTCAACCCCGGCTTCTATGTCGTGGGGAACCTGCGCATGGCGCAAAGCCGCGCGCGGATGGATGAGTTCATGCTCTATGCCAGCACGGCCGAGACCGTTGGCATTCCCCACGAATGGATGACCCCCGCCCAGATCAAGGAGCGGTGGCCACTTGTGCGCACGGAAGATCTGGAAGGCGCGCTGTTCCACCCCACCGATGGCTATATCAACCCCGCCGATGTGACCCAGGCGATGGCAAAGGGCGCGCGGCAGTTCGGGGTCGAGATCCAGCGCCGCGTGCAGGTGGATGGCTACCGCTGGACCGGTTCGGAGTGGGTGGTGACCTGCCGCAGGATGGTCGAGAAGGGCGGCAATCTGGTCCCCTCCGAGGAAAGTTTCGAAGTGGTGGCCGAGCATGTCGTCACCGCCACTGGCAACCACGCCCAGCGCACGGCGCGGCTTCTGGGCATCAAGATCCCTGCGATCCCGGTAGAGCATCAGTATATCGTCACCGAACCCGATCCCGCCTTGCAGGCCTATCGCAAGACTGCCCCCGAACACCCTGTGCTGCGCGATGCCGACGCCAAATGGTATGTGCGCGAAGAGCGCGGCGGCTGGATCCTCGGGCCCTATGAATACGGCGCGCCCGCGCGCTTCGAGCATGATGTGCCTGAAAGTTTTCGCGCCGATCTGTTCCCGCTCGATCTCGACCGGATCGAGGAGGAATACATGTCGATGATCCACCGCATCCCGTCTTCGGAAACGGTCGGGCTGAAGGACGACTATAACGGCCCGATCTGCTACACGCCCGATGGCAATCCGCTGGTCGGCCCGGCGCCCGGCCTGCGTAACATGTGGCTGGCCGAAGGGTTCAGCTTCGGGATCACTGCCGCGGGCGGGACCGGCCATTACCTCGCGCAGATGATGGTTGAGGGCGAGGCCGAGATCGACATGGCAAGCCTCGACCCCAAGCGTTACGGCACCTGGATGACCACGGAATATGCTGCGCGCAAGAACGAGGAAGCCTATGCGCATGTCTATATCCTGCATCACCCCGATGAAGAGCGCGAGGCCTGCCGCCCGCTGCGCACAGCCCCCTGCTATGACCGGGTGAAGGCGCGCGGGGCACAATTCGGGCAGGTGAACGGATGGGAGCGGCCGAATTACTACGCCCCCCAGGGCTTCGACGACCACGCGGCGCGCAGCTTCCGGCGCGGCGGCTGGTGGCAATATGCGGTCGACGAGGCCAAGGCCATCCGCACCGGCGTGGGCATGATCGATGCGACAGCGTTTTCCAAGCATCGGGTCCGCGGCCCGGGTGCTGCGGCCTTCCTAGACTGGTTCACCTGCAACAAGCTGCCCGGGCAGGGCCGGATCAACCTGACCTATGCGCTGACGCCGCAAGGCACGGTGCGCACCGAATACACGATCGTGCGGCTGGCCGAGAATGACTTCTACCTCATTTCGGCCGGGGCATGGACGGCGTATGATGGCGATTACCTGCACAAGGCGGCCGAGGATCGGATCGCTGATTTCGGCTGGATCGACATCCATGATGTCACCACGCAATGGGGCGTCTTCGCGATCGCCGGGCCGAAATCGCGCGACCTTCTGCGCAAGCTGGTCAGGGATGCCGCGCCCGAGAGCGTGCTTTCGAACAAGCGCTTCCCCTGGCTTTCGGCGCGCGAGATCGAGCTTGGCATGTGCCCGGTGCGCGCGCTGCGCGTGGCCTATACGGGCGAGCTGGGCTGGGAGTTGCACCACCCGATCGAGATGCAGACCTATCTTTTCGACCAGCTGATGGCGGCGGGCGAGGATGTCGGGCTCAAGCTTGTCGGGGCGCGGGCGCAGAACTGGTTGCGGCAGGAGAAGAGCTACCGCGCCTTTGGCCATGAACTCGGCCGGGATGCGACCGTGCTCGAGGCCGATCTGCCGCGTTTCGTGGACATGTCGAAGGCGTTTCAGGGCAAGGAGGCGATGCAGGCGCTCGGCATCCGCAGCAAATGCTGCACGCTCCTGATCGACGGGCCGCAGGACGCCGATCCCTGGGGGCGTGAGGCGCTCTATCTTGAGGGGGAACGGGTCGGGCGGCTGACCTCGGGGGGCTACTCGGTGGCGTTCGGCAAATCCATCGGCATGGGCTATGTCCGCCCCGACCTCGCGGTGGAAGGGGCCCGGCTGAAGGTGCGCATGCTTGACGAGCTATGGGACGCGACAGTCACCTGCGACAGCCCCTATGACCCGAAAAACGCCACGATCCGCGCCGATGGCTGACGCCGGTGGCGCGCCCCATTGCGGGGCTGCCGGTCGCGGGCTAGATCTTGGGGCAGATGATCAAAAGGGTTGCCCGCATGACCAATGCCTTGCTTTCCGATTGGGATACCGAATTCCGGCTCCCGCCGTTCCGCCAGATCGAGGATGCCGATTTCGCCCCCGCTTTCGAGGCCGCGCTCGACGCCGGGCGCGCGGCACATGACGCGATCGCAGATGACCCCGAGCCCCCGAGTTTCGCCAACACGATCGAGGCAATGGAGCAGGCCGACGCGCTTCTTGACCGGGTCGCGGGCGTGTTCTTCAACCTCGCGGGCAGCGATTCCAACCCGGCGCGCGAGGCGCTGCAGCGCGAGCTGTCGCCGAAGCTTTCGGCCTATTCCTCGGAGATCGTCAACAATCGCGCGCTGTTTGCGCGGATCGAGGCGCTTTGGGCCGCGCGCGACACGCTTGATCTGACGCCAGAGCAAGCCCGCGTCCTGATGCTCTACCACCGCATGTTCCTGCGCGCGGGCGCGGGGCTCGAGGGGGCAGAGGCCGCGCGGCTCACCGAGGTCAAGTCACGCCTTGCGAGTTTGGGCACGCAGTTCGCGCAGAACCTTCTCGCGGATGAGCGCGACTGGGCGATGCCGCTTGACGATCTCTCGGGGCTGCCGGAATTCGTGATCGCAAGCGCCCGGGCGGCCGCAGAAGAGCGCGGGCACGAGGGGCATGTCATCACGCTCAACCGCTCGCTCATCGTGCCTTTCCTGCAATTCTCGAACCGACGAGATCTGCGCGAGAAAGCCTATTCGGCCTGGGTCTCGCGCGGGGCGATGGGGGGCGACACGGATAACCGCGCGCTGGTCGCCGAGATCCTCGCTCTGCGGGCCGAGCGTGCGCAACTGCTCGGACATGAGACATTCGCCGACTACAAGCTTGAGACCGAGATGGCGCGCAATCCTGCCGCAGTGCGCGACCTGCTGATGCAGGTCTGGGCACCGGCGCGCGCCAAGGCCGCCGCCGATGCCGAGGAAATGCACGCGATGCTCGAGGCCGACGGACTCACAGGCCCGCTCGAGCCCTGGGACTGGCGCTACTATGCCGAAAAGCGCCGGCAGGCGTTGCACGAGATCGATGAGACCGCGCTGAAACCCTATCTCTCGCTCGAGGCGATGATCGAGGCGGCCTTCGACTGCGCCAACCGCCTCTTCGGGCTGGAATTCCGCCCGCTCGACGTCGATCTCTACCACCCCGACGCGCGGGCATGGGAGGTCACGCGCGATGGCCAGCACATGGCGGTGTTCATTGGCGATT
>SLKB01000138.1 GCA_007134805.1 Paracoccaceae bacterium | reverse complement strand
GGAAGACTTCCTGCATGGTGATGATCTCGCCCTCCATGCCCGTGACCTCGGTCACCGAGAGCATGCGGCGCGTGCCGTCCTGAAGGCGGGCGACCTGCACGATCACGTTGACCGCCGAACCGATCTGGCTGCGCACTGCGCGCAGGGGCATCTCGATCCCGGACATGGCGACCATGTTTTCAAGCCGGCTGACCGCGTCGCGGGCCGAGTTCGCGTGGATCGTGGTCATCGACCCGTCATGGCCCGTGTTCATGGCCTGGAGCATGTCGATCACTTCCTCGCCGCGCGTCTCGCCCACGATGATCCGGTCCGGGCGCATCCGCAAGGCGTTGCGCAGACAGTCGCGCTGGGTGACGGCGCCGCGGCCCTCGATATTGGGGGGGCGGCTTTCCATGCGCCCGACATGCAGCTGCTGCAATTGCAGTTCTGCCGTATCCTCGATGGTCAGCACGCGCTCTTCATTGCCGATGAAGCTCGACAGCGCGTTGAGCGTCGTTGTCTTGCCCGAGCCGGTGCCGCCCGAGACGATAACGTTCAACCGTGTGGCGACGGCCGCTTCGAGATATAGCGCCATCTCCTCGGAAAAGGCCCCGAACCCGACCAGTTCGGCAATGCTCAGCTTGTCCTTCTTGAATTTCCGGATCGAGACGAGCGAGCCATCAACCGCAACCGGTGGCACCATGGCATTGAAGCGCGAGCCGTCGGCAAGGCGGGCGTCGACATAGGGGTTCGATTCGTCGACCCGGCGCCCGACCGCCGAGACGATCTTGTCGATGATGCGCAAAAGATGGCGCTCGTCGCGGAAGGTGACGTCGGAAAGTTCCAGCTTCCCGCTGCGCTCGATGAAGACCTGCTTGGGCCCGTTGACGAGGATATCGCTGACCGTATCGTCCTGAAGCAGCGGCTCCAGCGGGCCGAGGCCCATGACCTCGAAATACAGCTCCTTGTTGAGCGTCGCGCGCTCGTCGCTGTTGAGCACGACCTCCATTTCGCCCAGCGCCTCGGCAACGATGGTGCTGATCTCGGTGCGCAATTCGGCTTCGCTGGCATGTTCGAGAGCCGACAGGTTAAGGTTTTCGAGCAGGCGCTTGTGCAGGTCGGACTTGATCCGGTTCATGCGCTGCTTGCGCAATTCGGCCTTGTCGGTGGGCAGGGCATTGCCGGGCGCGCGTTTTTCCACCGGGGGCCGCGACGGGGGCGCGGCACTCACCTTGGCAGGGTCGGGGGAACCCGCTGACGCCGGGGCCGTGCGTTCGGGCACGGCCTCGACCGGCTTGACACCTTCGCCTGGCGGAGTTTTCCGATAACGCGCGAACATTGCCTGACCCTCGTTACTCTGCAGCCAGTTGGCTGGTTTGCGCCGTCTCGAAGAGCGCGGCTGCGAATTTCTGGATTTCCTTGTGGGTGGCATTCTTCGGGGCGTATTCAGCAAGCGGCAGGCCGTGGTCATTGGCCGCGCGGATCTGGGTGCCGCCATCGGGGATATAGGCTGCGATGCTGATCCCGAGGCTTTCGGCGAGGCGTTTGGCCCGCGCCTTGCCGCCAAGATCAGTGAAGCGCGGCGCGCGGTTGAGCAGGAAGCGATGCTTGTCCATGGCGATCCCGTCGGCCTTGAGGGCGCGGATCAGCCGCAGCGTGTTCTGCGCCGAGCGCAGGTCCAGCTCGATCATTGCAAAGCACAGATCGCTCATCTCGTAGACAGTTTCTGTCCAGTGGACGATCGTGCGCGGCATGTCGATGATGACGAAGTCGAAATGATCGCGCGCCATGGCGACGATGCGCTCGATCTCGTCGGGCGAGAGCAGATCGAGCGGCAGCATGTCGGCTGGTGCGGTCAGCACATGCAGCTTGTTCTGGAACTTCTGCATCGCGGTGAAGAAGGCATCGCGGTCCATGGTGCTGGTCGAGGACAGCAATTCATAGACTTTCTCGGTCCGTGCGAGATCGAGATAGGTCGATACGGACCCGGCCTGGAAGTCGAAATCGAGGATGCAGACGGATTGCTTGTCCTTGCACATGGTGCACAGGTCCCAGGCAAGGTTGACCGCGAAGTTCGTGCCGCCCGCCCCGCCAGCCAGCGCCTGCACTGCGAAGATCGAGCCCTGCCTGCCTGCCGAGGGGCGATCCGCGCTGGCTGCGACCTGGCCTGCGCGCCCGTTCTGCAAACGGCGGATCGTATCGCGCAGGGCATTTTCCGGCAGGGGATAGGGCACGAAGTCATGCGCGCCCGCCCGCAGCAATTGGTGCAGCACGATCGGCGAGAGCGCTTCGGCAATGAGTACGATGCGGATCGATTTCGCGGCCGCTTTCTCGATCACGGCACGGACCACGGGGATCAGGGGCTCATCCTCGTCATCGAGCGCGATCGCGAGCATTTCGAGATCTTCGGAGATTGGGTCGTCGAGAAAGCCGATCGCCTCGTGGAAGGTCAGATCACCCCAGTCCTGCTGAAACTCGGTCTCCATGTCTTCGATCAGGAGGTCGAAATTCTGGACGTCGCGCGAAACAGTGCAGGCCCGGATGGTCTGGACGGTTTCTGAGCCATGCTGTGACATCTGCTATCCTCAAATCTGCTGCCGTGCGCCCCTGGACGCGTGTTTCAGCCCTTCCGACATGAGACGGTAGCACAGCATTATTGACGAAAGATTGTCGCTGATTCTGGCAATACCAGGGCTGTTGGTGTGTCTTTCTTCGACACCTGCCGTGACAGGATCGCGCGCCTCCAGGGCGGCGGGCCATCACGCAGGGCCGTGATCTGTCGTGCCTGTGGCCGTCTGGGCGCGGCCCCGCTCACGACCGGGTGGCGCTGGCGACATACTGGCGGTGGATGATATGGGCGTACTCGCCATCCATCAGCATACCCCGCCGGACCGAGCCAGAGATCTCGGTTACAGTGCGCCGGTTCGCGCGCTCCCGCCCCTGCGTGACGATCAGCGGCTGGGTCTGGCCGCGCGACACGACCGCGAGAATGCTGCTGCGCGGCACGCCGAGGCTGGCAAGATGGCGCGCCACGGCTTCCGCCCGCCGTTGCCCGAGCCCCCGGTTATAGGCGTCGGAGCCGACAAGGTCAGTGTGCCCGAAGATCGTGTAGCGCAACTCCGGAAACTGCTTCATCCAGTCGGCCTGGATGCGCAGGATCGCACGCGCCTCGTCATCGAGCTGCGTCTGGTCAAAGTCGAAATTGACCATCGAGGGCACTTCGGCATGGAACCGGTTCGTCATCACCTCGGCGAGGCTGATCCGACCCGTCTGCACGAGCTGGTTGTGCATCGTGGGGTTGCCGAAGCCGCTCTCGTCAAGTCCCCGACCGGCCTCGCTGTTGAAGCTCGATGTCGGGTCGGTGCAGGCTGACAGCCCGAAGCCGGCGGCGCCCAGCAGGAAGATACGTCGGTTGAGTGCCATGTCCGGCTCCTTCTCCAAGCGCTTGGATGGCGTGCGATCAGTCGAGGATATAGCCATAGGATCCCCCGAAATCCTGCCGGGCAACTTCGCCCACGGCCCCGGTTCTGCGCGCGGCGAGACTGCCGCCGAGGAACAGTTCACGCTCGGTTGGCGGGCGGACGCGGTCGGTGGGCAGCAACAGGGCTTCGCCGCGGGTCGGCGAGACCAGATGCGCGGTGATGATGATGACAAGCTCGGACTGGTTGCGCTGATACTGTGCGCTGCGGAACAGCGCGCCAAGGATGGGCAGTTCCGACAACCACGGCACGGATCTTGAACTCGCCGAGAAATCATCCTCCAGCAGCCCTGCGATGGCGAAGCTCTCGCCGTCGCGCAGCTCAACCCTGGTGCTGGTTTCTCGCCGCCGGAAGGCGTTCACGGTTGTCCCGGCGACCGAGACGCTGTTGGCGGCATCGAGCGAGCTGACCGCGGCGTTGAGTTCGAGATTGATGACATTGTCATCGAGCACCACGGGCACGAAGCTCAGTTCGACCCCGAACGGCTTGTAGTCGATCCTGACATTGCCATCGTCGAGCACCGGGATCGGATATTCGCCGCCGGCGAGAAAGGACGCCTCGGAGCCGGAGAGCGCGGTCAGGTTCGGTTCTGCCAGTGTGCGGGCGAGGCCCTGGCTTTCCAGCGCTTCGATCAGCACATTTGCCGTGAGCCGCCCACCCCCGATCCGGAAGCTCAGAGTCCCCTCGCGCGGGGTGTTGCTGACAAACTGTTCCGCGTCGGGGGGCTGGTTGGCGAAGGCACCGGTTAACGCAGCCGCGCGGCTGCCGGCCCTGGCATCGAAACTGGTTCCGAGATTCTTGCTGATCCCGCGCTGCATTTCGGCGAAGCGGACTTTCAGCATGACCTGCTGCGTGCCGCCCACGCTCATCAGGTTCGAGACCCGATCCGGGGCATAGCGCTGCGCAAGCTGGATCGC
The DNA here is from genome assembly GCA_007134805.1 of Paracoccaceae bacterium. Classification (GTDB taxonomy): domain Bacteria; phylum Pseudomonadota; class Alphaproteobacteria; order Rhodobacterales; family Rhodobacteraceae; genus Roseinatronobacter. Next base: position 6,565 of record SLKB01000138.1, on the reverse strand, counting down.
TGCGTCAAGGCGCGCCGGCGAGGATACGATCCCCGACAGCACGATTCCGTCATTGGCGGTGCGCACCTCGATATTCTCATTGGGAAGGATCTGGCGCAGGCGTTCGCGAAACTCCGCGAGATCCGGCGTGACCTGCACCTCCACATTCGAGACCAGATCCCCCTCGGGGCCGAGAATCGTGAGGGTGGTGCGCCCCGGTGCCTTACCCAGCACGTAGATGGAGCGGTCCGAGAGGGTCGAGATATCTGCGATGCCGGGATTGGCGATCGATAACTCCGCGAACGGTGTTTCGGTTTCGACGACCACGGCGCGGTTCATGGGCACCCGCAGGACCGAAGCGGTCGCGCCGGTGACAACGCGCAAGGTATCCGCCGACACGGACAGGGGCTGGGCGAGGAGCGTGCTCGCCCCTGTCAGCAGCGCTGCTGCCAGTAGTCTGATACTCATTTTGCCTGCCTTCTAGACTGCTCTGTTTTTGGTTCTTGCGGTTGAAATCCGCTCGATTTTTTTCAGGCGATGCTCTTATGGCTATCGACCATCATGCGCCAGGCAAAATTTATTTTCAATAATCCGTTGGTTAGAGTGCGTTCTTCATGTGTTTATGAAGCTTTTCTGCCACGCTGCGCAAAATATGGTAACGCGCGCAGGTTGCACCGCTTCATCTGGGCGGCCGTTCTGCGAGCAAGCGCTGGGGTGCGTGATCAATTCGTGCATGGGATCTCGATCAGCACCAGTTCGTTGCCGCGTCGGGTGCGGATATGGCAGACCTCGGCGCGCGTGACGACCTCGCGCTCGCGATTGAGCAGCGCATCCTGGGTCACTTCGATACTGCCGCTGTCACTCACGTCGTCGATCCCCACGAGTGCGAGCGACAGGCGCCCCGAGCTTTGTGCCTGCGCAAGCGCTGCGGCCTGCTGAGGCGTGGCCTCGACGGTAACCGTGCGCGCGTTGGCAAGATTGGTGCTGCGATCCATATCGGCGCTCTGGTCGACAGCGATCAGGCGGACGCGTGGCTGAATCAGCTGTGTGATCTCGCCATCGTCGCGTGTCCGACCTGTCCAGAAGATGTCCACGTGATCGCCCGGCCGCAGAAACCCGGCGATGCCGCCGGACTGATTGACCGGGATCGTGAAGGCGCGTTTGCCCGTGGTCAGATGCGAGGTCAGGCCCGCGACCCTGCCCGGATCAGTAAGTTTCGACAGCAGGATCGGCTCTCTCGGGTCCATGGCCCGAAGCACGATGCGATGATCAATGCCTTCGGGGAACAGGTCTTCCACTTCGCTGATCGCGCCTTCGGGAACAGCATGGGCGGGAAAGCGGGCGACCCCGACATCACCGGCGACCAGCTGTTGTCCGTAGCGCAACTCGCGCCCGGCCACGAATACATTGACCATCTCGACGGTGTTGGCATTCGCGCGCGCCGAGCTCAACTCAGCCTGCAGCTGCGAAATGTAGCGATGGACCTGAAAGACCGCAAAGCCTGAAAGGCCCAATCCGGCGATCAAGACGGCTCCGAACAAGATACGCATCTTACTGACCTTCTGCTGAAAACTATGATCTACACGCTTAATCGTTACGAATTTCGCTACAATTCCCTGTCTTTGTGGCAGAAAATTGCCACGATCCAGTCGCGTGAAAGGTTTTTCCGCCATTGCGCCCGAGACTGTCGCGGGGCAGAGGCTGGCAGCCGGGGCAGATGGCGCCGCTTCCAGCAGGGACGCGTGAGACAAAAATAAGGCGCCGCACCCGGGCGCGGGTGCAGCGCGTTTCAACTTGGCCCATACGAGCCAGATTTGGCTTAGTCGCAGTCGTCGCCGCTCAGACAGCCCAAGCTTACAATCTCGGCCGACTCCAACGATGCCTTGATCTCGCCCGCGACGCTGTTGGTGCCTTCGCGTACAGCCAGGATAACCGCAATGCCAAGCCCGACAATCGCTGCTGTCAAAACCACCCAGTCGACTGTCACAGCGCCTGATTCGTCGGCAGCAAAATTCTTGATATTGGAAAACAGTTTCATGATCTCTCTCCGGTTTGAACGTAAATCTAAGCCTCGCCGGCTCTTTATGTGTGATCATCACCGCCTGGCTGACCCCGATAAAGCCAGCGAAAGATGTTCAGAATTTGACGGGAATCGAACAATTTAGGTGTTTGTTTCTGACCTTGCCGTGCCGGGACGACAGTGTCGCGGGGTCAGCGAGCGACATCACCGGAACCAGGATCTTTCCTGATGCATGCATGCCTGCCACAGGCTGCTGTTTCCGGCGAGACAGTAATGGATCGAATGCTCACTCTCTGCGATACTGGGAAAAAATGATAAACGAGCAGTAAACATGCCTCTTTCCGATCGTGCTGCGACAACGCTTGCGCTGGCTCTGCTCTGGGTGGGCACGGTGCTTGGCGCGCTGCCTGCGCGCGCCGAAGCCGACGCGCAGCCCTCTGGCGCACAGGGCGCGCCGATGCCGCATGAGGATTTCACCTTCCGGCGTGTCAGGGTCACAGCACCGGACCCTGCGCGCGGAGGGCGGCGGATCACGGTCCAGATCGACCCGGAGGAGCAGGCGCGGCGTCTGGCAGCGGTGCCGCCCGGCGTGCGGGTGCTGACACCGCGCCTCCCGAGCCCTGGGAGCCCGGCATCGGGATACGCGTGGTTCTGGGAACGGGTCCCGCCCGGTATCGATGCAAGCGCTGGCCGTTTCCTCGCGGCGCGCGATGCCATCACCTCGCCGCCGACGGGCAAATCGGTGCAGGCCCCGCGCATGCAGTTCCTGCAGGATATCGCACAGCGCCATGGCGCCGAGATCCTGCGCGCCTCGGTCGGAACGAATGTCTCGCCCGCCTTGGCGCTCGCCGTGATCGCCATCGAATCGGCGGGCCGGACCGAGGCAGTCAGTTCGGCCGGGGCGCAGGGGTTGATGCAGCTCATCCCCGCGACGGCCGAGCGGTTCGGCGTCAGCAATGCCTTTGATGCGCGCGAGAATATCCGGGGCGGGGTGCGCTACCTGCACTGGCTGCTCGAGCATTTCGACAATGATATCGTGCTGGCGCTTGCGGGCTACAATGCAGGCGAGGGCGCGGTGCGGCGCAATGGCGGCGTGCCCCCCTTCGCCGAGACACGCAATTATGTGCCCAAAGTGCTGGCCGCCTGGATGGTTGCGCGGGGGTTGTGCACCACGCAGCCGGAACTGCCGACGGATGGATGCGTCTTTCGGATCGGCCAGGCGGGCTGAACCCGCCCGGCCCGCCCGGATCAGTTGACGATCGCGGCCTCGGTCGACTTGCGGATCTGGTCTTCGTCGACACCATCGGCGGTCTCGACGATCTTGAGCCCGCCCTCGACCACATCGAGCACACCGAGATTGGTGATGATCCGTTTCACGACGCCCTTGGCCGTAAGCGGCAGGGTGCAGCTCTTGAGCAGTTTCGACTCGCCCGCCTTGTTGGTGTGATCCATGACCACGATCACCCGCTCGACACCGGCGACCAGATCCATCGCGCCGCCCATTCCCTTCACGAGCTTGCCGGGGATCATCCAGTTCGCGATGTCGCCGTTCTCGGCAACTTCCATTGCGCCGAGGATCGCCATGTTGATCTTGCCACCACGGATCATCGCGAAGGATTCGGCACTGTCGAAATAGGCCGTGTGGGGCAGGGCGGTCACGGTCTGCTTGCCGGCATTGATCAGGTCGGGGTCGACCTCGTTCTCTGTCGGGAAGGGGCCGATCCCCAGCATCCCGTTTTCCGATTGCAGCGTCACCTGCACCCCATCGGGGATGTAATTCGCCACCAGCGTCGGGATTCCGATGCCGAGATTGACATACATCCCGTCTTCAAGCTCTTGGGCCGCGCGGGCGGCCATCTGATTGCGGTCCCAGGGCATGGGTCTCTCCCTCAGTTCAGGTTAAGTGCTGCGCGGCGGTCGTCGATCTGCATCAGGCCGCCCGCACCGTGCGCTGCTCGATGCGTTTTTCGTGTTGTCCCTGAATCAGGCGATGCACGTAGATGCCGGGCAGGTGGATCGCATCAGGGTCAAGCGTGCCGGGCTCGACGATTTCCTCGACTTCGAGGACGCAGACACGCCCGCATTTCGCCGCCGGCGGGTTGAAGTTGCGCGCCGTCTTGCGGAAGATCGCGTTGCCTGTCGTGTCGGCCTTCCAGGCCTTGACGATCGAGAGATCGGCGAAGATGCCGCGTTCGAGAATAAAGGTCTCGCCGCCGAATTCCTTGTGCTCCTTGCCCTCGGCGATCTGGGTGCCGACCCCGGTCCGGGTGTAGAAGCCCGCAATGCCGGCGCCACCTGCGCGCATCCGTTCGGCGAGCGTGCCCTGCGGGTTGAATTCCAGCTCCAGCTCACCCGACAGGTATTGCCGCATGAATTCGGCATTCTCGCCCACATACGAGGACATCATTTTCTTGATCTGGCGCGTCTTCAGGAGCACGCCCAGCCCGAAATCATCGACCCCGCAATTGTTCGAGGCGATGGTGATGTCCTTGGTGCCTGCGCGCTTGATCGCGTCGATCAGCAACTCCGGAATGCCGCAGAGCCCGAACCCCCCGGCCGCGATCATCATTCCATCGAACAAGAGCCCATCGAGCGCCTCATCCGCAGTGCCATAGACCTTTTTCATCGTCGCGTCCTCTGTTGTCATCGGCCCCGAGGTTCTGGCCCGGCCGCTCAACAGTGTCAACCGGCGCGCGGCCCTGCTCAGCCCTTGCCGCCCGAGGCGGCCTTCTTTTTCGAAGCCGGCTTTGCCTTCGTGGCCGGCCGCGCCGCTGCAGAAGGCTTGGCTTTCTTCGGCGCGGCCTTCTTCTTGCCCTTGGTTGCGGCCTTGGCGTTAACCAGTTCAATGGCCTGCGCCAAGTCGATTTCTTCCGGTGTCACATCCTTGGGGAGTGTCGCGTTCACCTTGTCCCATTTGACATAAGGTCCGTAGCGGCCCTTCATCACCGAGAGCGCGCCGCCATCGGGATGCTCGCCCAGTTCGCGCAGGGGTTCGGCGGCTGCGGCACGGCCGCGTGTCGGTTTCGCGGCGAGAACCTCGACCGCGCGGTTCATGCCGATGGTGAAGACCTCATCGACTTCGGGGAGGTTGGCGTATTTCTTGCCATGCTTGACGAAGGGCCCATAGCGGCCGATGCCGGCCTCGATCAACTCGCCATCCTCGGGATGCGGGCCGATCGGGCGCGGCAGCGACAAGAGCATCAGCGCGCGCTCCAGATCGATGCTGTCGACCTGCCAGCCCTTGGGGAGCGAGGCGCGCGGGGGCTTGGGCTGCGCTTCCGTGGCCTCGCCGCGCTGGACATACGGCCCGAAGCGTCCGGTCCGCAGCGTGATCGGATCGCCCGCATCATGGCCGAGCAGTTTGCCGTCGCCGGCGAGTTCCGGGTCGCCCTCGTCCTCGCCCGCGAGCGGCCTTGTATAGCGGCATTCAGGATAGGCGCTGCAGCCGATGAACGCCCCGCCCGAACGCGCGGTCTTGAGATTGAGCCGCCCCGCTCCGCATTTCGGGCAGACCCGCGGGTCCGAGCCATCCTCGCGCGCGGGGTAGAGATGGGGGCTGAGCACCTCGTCGATCTTTTCGAGCACTTCGGTGATCCGCAGATCCGAGGTTTCGGCGATCGCGGCGGAGAAATCGCGCCAGAACCGGTCCAGCACTTCCTTGTAATCACGCTGACCGGCCGAGATGTCGTCGAGTTGCTCTTCCAGCGCGGCCGTGAAGTCGTATTCCAGATAGCGGCGGAAATAATTGACGAGGAAGATCGTGACCAGCCGTCCCTTGTCGGCCGCGATCAGGCGGTTCTTGTCCTTGGCGACATAGCCGCGCTCCTGGATGGTCGTGACGATGCTGGCATAGGTCGAGGGGCGGCCGATGCCCAGTTCTTCCATCTTCTTTACGAGCGTGGCCTCGGTGTAGCGGGGCGGGGGCTGGGTGAAATGCTGCTCCGGCACGATCGGAGGCGTGCCGAATTCCCGGCCCGACAGGGGGCTGTCGCCCGCTGTCTGCGCGCCTGCGCTGGCCGTATCCGCCTTGCGCACGCAGTCGCCCTCGGTGACCTGGGGCAGGCGCTTGTCGTCATCTTCGGCAACATCGTCACGCCCCTCCTCATAGACCTTGAGGAAGCCGTCGAAGAGCACGACCTGCCCGGTCGCGCGCAGCCCCACCTGGCCGTCCTTCGATCCGATCTCGACTGTGGTGCGTTCGAGGCGCGCGGCCTCCATCTGGCCGGCGATGGTGCGTTTCCAGATCAGATCATAGAGCTTGCGCTGGTCGGGGTCGGAGAGTTTCAACCGGTCGGGGCTTGCGGCGAGTTCGGTGGGGCGAATGCATTCATGCGCCTCCTGCGCGTTCTTGGCCTTGTTCTTGTACATGCGTGGCGATTTCGGCACGTAGTCGGACCCGTAGCGATCCTTGATCACATCGCGCGCGGCCATGACGGCTTCGGGCGCCATGTCGATCCCGTCGGTCCGCATATAGGTGATATGCCCCGCCTCGTAGAGCCGCTGCGCCGTGCTCATGCAGTGCCGCGCGCCCATGCCGAACTTGCGGCTTGCTTCCTGCTGCAAGGT
>SLKB01000112.1 GCA_007134805.1 Paracoccaceae bacterium | reverse complement strand
CGCTCGAAGACTCAAGACACTCGGTGGCCTCACGCCCTACGAATACATCTGCAAGCTCTGGACTTCAGAGCCGAACAGATTCATCGTCAATCCGATCCACCAGATGCCGGGACTGAACACTCGACCAGTTGCAGGTATTGGCGGTCGCCGGTTTTGGTGATGCGCGTATACATTGTGTAGCGAAGATATATCATCGCCATCGTCAACAAATCAAAATGAAAAAGAATATGGCGTGTGACTACAAGACTCTTGGAAAACAGCCTTCCGCATCAATCTAACCCATTGAAATCTCGAGGGCCGATACACGAAACTTGCTCAAATCGCGATCTGAGGTGTCGAAGTTGGGATTACCGCCGGTTCCCACGCAAGGTCCTAGAAAATTCCCGTGTGCGTGATGAGGATGGAACATAACCACAAAACCGCCTGATCATAACCTCAGGCCACACGGGAATTTACACCACCTTGACGGACGTGACCCGCGCCCCGCTCAGAGGCCCTGCGCGCCCCTTCGCAGCCAGCGGTGCACGAAGGCCAGTTTGCGCTGTGCGGTCTGCGAGAGCACGAAGGGGTAGATGTCGGACAGGCCCATCGAGCGATTGATGTGGTTCACCCCCACGACCAGCGGGACGGCCACGCGGATCAGCGCGGCCGCGTCGGGTTCGGAATAGGGGTCCCAATTCGCGTGCGGCAGCTCGGCCGAGGAGAGGCCGGAGGCGATGAAACTGTCCGAGATATCGGTCAGATGCAGCAGATGGGCGACGCTCTCGGCCCAGTCCTCATGCGGATGCGCGGAGGCATAGGTGGTCAGGAATTCATCGCGCCAGCCGGGAGGTGGCCCGTCGGTGTAATGCCGCGTCAGGGCCGTCTGATAATTCGCCCGCTCATCGCCGAAAATCGCGCGGAAGGCGTCGAGGAAATCCGCGCGCAGGCTGAGCCGCCACCACAGCATATGTGCGATCTCGTGGCGCATATGGCCGATCATGGTGCGGTAAGGTTCCTGCAGCGCTTCACGCCGGGTGGTGACGAGGACCGGATCGGCCTCGGCGACGCTGATCGTCACCACACCGTCGACATGCCCCATCGCGACCGGCGTGGGCCCTTCAGCGAGCATGTGAAAGACCGGGCGCGCGCCGGGGTCTTCGGGGCGGAACCAGTGCCAGCGGCCCAGATTGTCGATCACCCAGCGCTTGGCGGCTTCGGTCCTGGTCCAGTTGGGGATCGCGTTCGGGATCGAGGTGTCGGGCGCCAGCGCGGTCATCGCGCAGGACCGGCAGAATCGGCCGGGCTCCGGTGCGATCCAGTTGCAGCCGATGATGTCGCGATTGGCGCAGAATGGCGGCATCGGAATGAAGGCGCGCGCCTGCGGATCATAGGCGACGGGTATGCCGTCGGCGGTCGCAAGATTGTCGAACCAGAGCGAGCCGAACCCTGCGGGATTGGAAAACACGCGCATGCGGGCACGCTCCCTTACTGATGTGCTGGCCTGCCGGGGCTCGGCGCGGCCCTTTCGTGCCTTGTTACCATCTGCGGCTAGACGAGGATAGCGGCCAGTGGGTTCGCAGGCAGGGGTGCTTGCAAAGCGCCGGCAGAGTTCGGCGATATGCGTAGGCCCAATTTCGCAGCATACGCCGACAATCAAGGCCCCCGCCGCGGCATAGCCCGCCTAGCTTTCTGTCTCGATATAGTCCCGCGTCGAAAGAAAGCCCGTGGTCTCGCTAATCCTGTCGAAACGCGGATCGTTGCTGGCAAAGCCGTTGGCATAGACGCCAAAGGGCAGCCCCACCCGGGCGAGGATTGCAGGAAGGGGCGACCGAGGACTTTCACCGGGTCGGTGCATCGAACATGGTGCGCAACATGCGCGATGCGAGCGTCTTCATGCTCTACCGCGCGCGGATCGTGTGACTGATACTGCTGGTCTTCGGCAATATCTTCTCGGGCGCAGGCATCGCCTATTTCGAGGACACGATCACGGCCTATGTGGCGTTCGTGTTCTTCCGGCCGCTGCTGATCGACAGCGGCGGCAATGCGGGCTCGCAATCCGCGACCCTGATGGTGCGCTCTCTGGCGACCGGCGTGGTGCATCTCAAGGACTGGAGCGAAATGATCGGCCGCGAAGTGATGGTCGCGGGCCTGATGGGGGTGAGCATGGCGCTCGCGGTCACGGTCATCGGGGTGCTGCGGGCGGGGCCGGAAATCGCCCTTGTGGTAGCAACCTCGATGGGGCTGATCGTGATCGTGGGCAGCATCATCGGCATGCTGCTGCCCTTCGCGCTCACCAATCTCAACCTCGACCCCGCGACGGCGAGCGCGCGCCTGGTGACCTCGATCGCGGATGCTGCGGGCGTCCTGATCTATTTCGCCATCGCAACCGCGTTCCTCTTTCCGACGATCTAAGCAGCGGCGATGACGGTCTGTGCAGGTGCGAGACACGAAAGGTACATGCCCATCCGTCACGATCCCGATGGTGCTGCCCTGATCATCATGTTGCGAAGCCGGAAGATGCCAGACATGGCGCCAGGCCGTGCAGGATCTGCTAGATCAGGGCGCACCGCCGATACCGATCCTGTCGTCGCAACCGTTCAAGGCGGAAATGGCCGAACGCAAGGCGCGTCTATCCCCTGTCACATGAGGCGGCAACCTGTCCGGCAAAATTAGGATCTCTCGCGCCCCGACTTTGCGGCCAGCGAAATGCGTGAAAATCTGGTGCACCAATTGCATCGATGCGCGTTAGCAGGCTGCTGAAGTAGTCCTGCCTCGACAACGATTTGAGAACATGATTCACCCT
>SLKB01000182.1 GCA_007134805.1 Paracoccaceae bacterium | reverse complement strand
TCTTCGGCGGGTGAAAGCGTAGATGGCGCGCGTTTCGCCTCGCGAGCGATGGGGGCGCCCCGCAAGCGCGGTGGCGTGGCCAGATCTCCCTGATCAAGGCGCTTGAGGGTGAAGCCCTCGACTTCAGCGACGACCTCTCCTGCCTCGTTTGCCAGAGTGAGATTGAACCGCGCGAGGTCCGGATCGTCGGTTGCCGCAAGGCGAGCGTGGCTGACGAGTTGCGTTGGAAAATCGCGCCAGACGGTCACCTTCTCATAGAGCGCGGGCACCCACAGATGCGCGCCTGTGTAGCTGGGGATCAGCGCCATCGCCCAGCTTGTCGCCATATCCATCAACGCGGGATGCAGGACATGGCCGGCCTCCAGATCACCATGAAATGCGGGCGGGAGCGCGAGATGCGCGAGCCCTTCGCCAGCGCCCAGTGCGGTCATGCGCAGGACCTGCCATCGCGGGCCGAAGCGCATATGCGCGTCTTGCGGGCCTGAGAGTGGCACAGTGCCTTCTGTCTTTTCTGGGCAGCGAGCCCCGATCGCAGCGAGATCAAGCGCGGGCGGCATAACGCTCTCGGTGCGCGCGAGTTGCGCCTGTGCATGCAGGACGAAACCCTCCACTCTGGGCGTGCTGAGTTCGCTTTGCACCGTGAAGGCATGACCCTGTTCAGTTGGTATGAGGTCAGCGCGGATCAGGCGCGTCTCGCCCTCGTCGATATGCAGTGGTCGCAAGAAGCTCACGTCGCGCAAGTCCAGAGGGCCGCGCAGGCCAGTTGCCCGTGCGGCCTCGACGGCAAGGTCGAGATAGGCAGTGCCCGGCAGGATCGCCGCGCCGTCTTTGGTCCGGTGTTCGTCGAACACCCAAGCCGAACTGGAGATCCGTGTGGTCAGACGCGGGTTGCCTTGAGGGGTCTCGCCGATCTCGTCGAAAAGCGGCTGGTCACAAGGCAGCGCCGGCGGGCGCCGTGTCTCGCCCAGCCCCGTGGCAAGGGCATCCGCGGCCATGCCGACGTCGGCCCAGATGCCCCAATTGAGTGCCAGTACGCGCGTGCGGCCGGTTTTTCGTGCCTCTGCGAAGGCGTTCAGATAGGCATTCGACGCCACGTAATCGACCTGCCCGGCGGGCCCGGTCAGTGTCGAGGTCGATGACAGCAGCACTAGCACATCCAGCGTACCATCGGGCAAGACGCTGTCGATCACGCGCAGACCATGCAGTTTCGGCGCAAGCACATTGTCGATCTGGCCTTGGGTCTTCGTCGCCAGGGGCGCGTCGTGCAACAGCCCTGCTGCATGAATAAGCCCATAAGGCGTACCGAATTCTGCCTGCGCGCCGGCAACAGCAGCGCGCATTTCTTCCAGATTACTCACATCGGCTGTCGCGACATGCACTGAGCCCCCCAACGCTTCAAGCCGTTGGACTGCGCGCATACGCGCGATGACATCGGCGCTCTGCTCGCCATCATTCCATGCGGCGCGATCGGGTAGTGGCGTGCGCGCAAGCAGGGTGATCCGGGCCTTGCTGTGCCGGATCAGTGCCTCGGCCAACGTCAGGCCTATGCCGCCGAAGCCGCCTGTGATGATCCAATGTGTACCCTCCTCGAGTTGGGCGTGCGTGTCCAACAAGGGGGCCGGACGCAGCACTTCGATCTGCCGGCGCGCCCCGCGCAGAACGGCTGTCCCGTTCGTCGGGCGGGCACAGAGTTCCTCGAGCAGTGCGGTCGTCAGCGCCGGATCTGCGCGCTGCGGCGGCTCGATATCGAGGCTCGCGCAGGTGAGCCATGGCATCTCGCGCGGGGCCACGCGGGCGGGGCCTGCGAGGAGCGCCTTTTCGGGGTGCTTGAGCGTCTCGCCCGGCGCGGCCTGTGCGCCAGATGTGATGATGCTCAGATGCACAGGCGTATTGGCCGTCCGGTCCTGCAGAGCTTGCAGCAGAAACACAAGCGCATAAAAGCCCTGCTCTATGTTGCGTTGGGCGAAATTTGATCCGGGGCGAAAGGTTTCGCGCGCGGTCACAAGCCAGAAATGCGCGATCCGCGTGGGCGTGATTGCGCGCGTGTCGAGATCCTCGAGCAGGCGCGCATATTCTTCACGACCCAGTTCGGGCGCGATCGTGTAATCGGTCTCGGACTTGCGCGCGAAGGTATCTCCGGCACGCAAAGTGATCACCTGCTGGCCTGCTGCGCGCAGCCGGTTGACTACCGGGGCCGCCACACCGGCCTCATCTGCGAAGATCAGCCAGGTCTCGTGCAACATGGACAGATCGGTTGCTACATCGATATCACAATCGGCATAGGCGGGTTTCCAGGTGATTCGGCTTCCCCAGTCGTCGATCGTTTCGAGCCGGGTCAGAAGCGACGGTTCCGACGCCGCAGATTTACCCGGTTCGATGAAGAAATGGCTGCGCTGGAAGGCATAACCCGGAAGGCGCACACGGCAACGGCGCGCTTCGCCCCAGATCTGGGTCCAGTCGAACCGCCCCCCCAGCGCCCAGATACGGCCGAGCACGCACAGATGATACATGTCATCGGCGATCGTTTGGTCCCGGTGACGTAGGACCGAGACAACCTGTTGCACCGACACTTTCGGGTGCATGCGCGCCAGTGCCGCCAGCGCCTTGCCGGGCCCCATCTCGAGATAGATGCGGTTTGGCCGGGCGCTGAGCGTCTCGATACAGGATCCGAATTCGACCGTGTGGCGCAGTTGGTCAACCCAGTAGCCCGGATCTGTCGCCTGCGCGTCAGTCAGGGGTTTACCGGTGCGGTTCGAGATCACGGGCAGGCGCGGTGGATTAAGCGTGATCCCTTCGAGGAAGTCCCGATACTCCGGCAGGATCGGGCCGAGCATCTTGCTGTGCGCCGCGATATCTATGGCGATGCGCTGGGGTGCGATGTCGTCTGCGACAAGCGCGGCCTCGAGCCTGTCGAGCGCGGCTTGAGGGCCAGAGATCACGGTCAGATCAGCTGCATTGCGCGAGGCGATGTCATGCTCGGGCCCCAGATAGGGCGCCAGCGCCTCTGGTGAGAGCGGCACCGACAGCATGCCCCCCGGCGCGACCGTATCAAAGAGACGCCCGCGTAGAGATACGAGCCCGATGCATTCCTCAAACGTCATAACACCGGCGAGGCAGGCTGCAGTATTCTCGCCCATCGAATGCCCGACAAGCACCGAAGGGATCACGCCCCAGCTTTCGAACAACCGGGCAAGGGCGTATTCCGTGATCATGATTAGCGGCAGTTGCACTGATGGCCGAGTCAGCGCCGCATCGGCAGCCGTCTCCGCCCCCTCCGGGGGCAGCCAGAGGGCACGCAGGTCGAAATCGAGCCTTCGTTGTAGGATCGCAAGGCCCCGGTCCATCCAGTCAGCAAAGACTGGCTCGGTTGCATAGAGATCGCGCGCCATCCCGACATATTGCGCGCCGCCGCCGGGAAACATGAAGACGATGTCGGGGGCGTCGAGTGCGATATGGGAATAGACCCGACGGTCGGTGTCGCCCTCGAGCAAGTCAGCGGCTTCGCTATGGCTGGCCGCCACGAGCACGCGCCGGTGCTCGAACGCGCTGCGCCCTTCCTTGAGCGTGAAGGCGATATCGGCAAGCGACTGGTCTGGATGCGCGCGCAGATGCGCAGCGAGAGCCCGGCTTGCCTCATCCAGCGCGGGTTGGCACTTGGCCGACAGGGTGAGGATCTGGAAGGGCCAGTCACTCGGCTCGGATGGGAGTGGGTCAGGGGCCTCCTGCAGCACGACATGTGCATTGGTTCCCCCAACCCCGAGCGAGGTCACGCCCGCGCGCAGCGGGCGCGGCCCTTGCCATTGGGTCAATCGATCATTGACCACAAACGGGCTCGCCTCGAAATCGATCGCTGGGTTCGGCCGTTCATAGCCGAGCGTGGGAGGCAGTTCGCGGTGCCCTAGCGCGAGCAACGTCTTGATAAGTCCGACAATACCCGCAGCGGTATCGAGATGGCCGATATTGGTCTTGACTGATCCCACGCGGCAGAAACCGGTCGCGTCGGTGCTGGTCCGGAAGGCCTGTGTGAGCGCTGCGATCTCGATCGGATCGCCCAGCCGCGTCCCAGTGCCGTGGCATTCGACATAGCTGATGCTGTCGGCGGGTGCCTTTGCAATCCGCAGGGCCTCCGTGATGGCCTTCGCCTGACCATCTATGGAGGGGGCCAGGTACCCAGCCTTTGCGGCACCATCATTGTTGATCGCGCTGCCCTTGATGATCGCAAGGATCCTGTCGCCCGCGGCCCACGCATCGGCGGCGCGGCGCAGCACAACAACCCCCGCGCCCGAGCCGAAGATCGTGCCCTCACCCCGGTGGTCGAAGGCATGGCATAGCCCATCAGGCGAGCGGTACTCGTTTTCCTTGAAGACATAACCCAAGCCGTGCGGCACCTCGATCGTGACACCGCCGGCCAGCGCCATGTCGCATTCGCCGACGAGGATCGACTGGATCGCCTGATGCACGGCGACCAGCGATGTCGAGCATGCCGTCTGCACGTTGAGCGATGGCCCCTTGAGGTTCAAGGCATGGCTGATGCGTGTGGACAGGAAATCCTTGTCATTGCCAGTATGACGCAACAGGAACAGGCCGACATCCGAGACTAGGGCAGGGTTCGACAGGATGTTGTTGTAGAAATATCCAGTCATTCCGCATCCGGCAAAAACCCCGGTGCGGCCGGCATGGCCGTTCGGCGCATAGCCCGCGTCTTCGAGGGCGTGCCAGGCGATTTCGAGGAAAACGCGATGCTGCGGATCCATGATCGCGGCCTCTTTCGGCGAGAGGCCGAAGATATCAGGATCAAACTCTGCAAATCCGTGGAGCGGTGCGGCGAAAGGCACATAATCGGGGTTGCGCACAAGCGCCGGGGCTTCTCCGGCTGCCAGCAATTCCTCGTTGCTCATGCGTCGGATACTGCACTGCCCTGCGCGCAAATTCTCCCAGAAGGCCGCGACCGAGCGCGCACCCGGAACATGCAATCCGATGCCGATGATGGCGATGTCGCTCGGGGCGAACTGATCCGATTTCTCACTCACGCGCCACGTTCCTTTCGGGAAACAGTGCCCAATGGGGCGGCTTGGCCTGTCCCTTGCCTCGCCACGCGTGCCCTCGACAAGAGCGAGTCGCGCGTGGCGGGCGCGACAGGATCCTGAGTCTGCCGTGCAAGCTGCGCTGCCTGACCGAGCAGGGCCCCGGCCATCAGCCAAGTCCATGGGACCAGCGTGGCGTTTGGCAGGAGGTCGAACAGGTTACCTGAAAAGATCAACGCGAGAGATCCCACCTGCGGTGCGATCTGCGCGCCGCTTCTGCGGGCGCCGTGCCGCCACAGCGCGAAGAGTGGCAGAGCGAGCAGGCCAAAGGTTGCAAGATAGCCGATCCAGCCAAATTGCCCAATGGTGATGACCCAGAACCCGTCGGAAATCGTCGCCGCCTCACCAGTGATCGGATCATGGATCAGGTTGCGGCCCCATGCGCCCCAGCCGACAAGTGGTTTGTCGGCAGCGCGGGCAAGCAGCAGGTCTTCGTTGTCGAATCGAAATCCGAGCGAATGCGCACGCTCGGCGGAATGGGCCGAGAGTTCCCGCACGAGCATATCTGTAGGGATCAACCCCGCGCCTCGCAACAACGGGAAGACCAGTGCGATCAACCCGATCATCGCCGCGGCGCTCAACTGAAGCTTTGGGCCAGCATAGAGGATCAGTGGCGCAAGCACAGCAACGATCAGGATTGGGCCGAGGCTTTTGGACAGGATCAGCACGCAGCAAAGGTAGAGCGCGATCAGGAGCGCGCGCGGCCGCTGTGCAGTCGCGCTATGGCGCAGGACATGCAGCGCTGCCATCACAGTCATCGCCGCGAAGAGCGACAGCCACAGACCGTGCGGCAGGAAAACGATTGGTCGGTAGCCGCCCCATCGTATCATCTGCCCGAAATCGTGCTGGAAGAACCCGTAGACGATCGTGTGCAATTGCGGGCTGAACCTGATCTCCCACAGCATCGGCAGCGAATAGATGAGCCCCGCGATGACCAGAGCACGCAAGAGCATCTCCAGGCCCTCTGCTGATCGCAGGAGATGATATCCGAGAATGAAGGGCAGAAGCGCGATGATCTGCTGCACGAGCACCGATGCGGAGTCGTAGAGCCGCATCCCCCGTACTGGCGGCGCCTCGCCAGTGATCAGCAACCGACCACTCTCGATCGCACCGACCAGCACTGGTTCGGTATTTGCGAAGACCGTGAAGATGGGCGCTGTAATCAGCGCCACAAACAATATCCTGCCCGACCATCCGCTTGGCCAGGCGACGATCCGCGTGCCGAAAATCGCCACGCACAGCGCGAAGGTGGTCAGATTGGGGATCGAGACCTTGTCGAAAGGCGGGATCATCGGGAAGTTGATCCGCGCGGCCTCAGGGAGCAGCAGGTAACCGCCGAGAATGGCCCAGATCAGCGCCCGCTCCGGTGCCATCTTCCGGAACATCAGCGCGATGACCAGCGGCCAGGCCATTAGCGCAAGATATGCAAGCGTATTAGGCATATCGTCGGGGGGCTCCTGTGTCTGGGATCAGGTCACGCTGCGGGCGAACATGCCGGCCGCGATCGCAATGCAGAAGAGCGTAACCCCCGCCGCCCAGGCGAGGCGGTTGCGCCGACGCTCCGATGGCAGCACGAGTTCGGGGAGGACCAAGACAGGCCGCATGCCCAGTTCGCGCTCGACCTGCCCGACACTGCGCAGCGCCGGGCGCGCGAGTTCATAGCCAAGCGACATCACCAGGCCGACCACGCCACCGAGGATCATGCCCAGCATCGCGGTCACCCGACGCGGGCGCGAGATCGGATGCTCCGGCAGGGTCGCGGCGTCGATGATCTCGAAGGCATTGCCGCGCGGATCGGACTCGAGGCGCAGCGCTGCTTCTGCAGTCGAAACCTGGCCTGCGACCTCGCGCAACTGATCGCGCAGCCGATCCTGTCGCGCGGTGATCCTGTCCAGATCGCGCTGGACTTCGGTGGCTTGGCGAAGATAGGGCTCCAACTCGGATCTCTGCGATTCCAGCCGCTCCAACTCGCCCTGCAGAACAGCAATCTGGTCGCGCAACTGCGCCTGCCTGCGTTGTGAGATCCCTTGATCGGAGAGGTTCTGGAGCTCGACCCGCGCTGCGCTAATGTCGCGCTCCGCCGCCTGGATGCCGCTCAAGACGTTGCCAAATTCCATGCGGCGCAGTTCGAAAGTTTGGGGCAGGGCGCTAAAATTCTCAAGCGAGAAGGCGCGCTCCTCCTCTTCGAGCGCTGCCAGATCGTCGCTCAGTTGGGCCTGCTCAAGTTCGAAGAACTGAAGCGTCTCGCGCGCGCGTGCAAGTCGGCCTGCATCGGTTTCGGTGATCACCATCGCGGCAAGCTCGTTTGCCAAGTCGCGTGCTTTCCGTGCTGTATCGGCGCGCGCTTCGATCCAGACAGCCGATAGTGCGCCGTCCGAGCCAAAGCCCACATTGACCGCAGAATGGCTGGTCAGCGTTATCGACACGCGCATCGCCGCGATGCGCTCGTCGACAGACATGGTCTGGAACATGTCGAACCGGTTGGCGAGTTCGAGCATGATGTCGCGCCGGGTGAGGCGTTGCTCGACAAGTTGCAACAATCGTGCCGGCGTGTTCTCGGCGCCGCGCCCGGCAGTCGTGCCGGACACGGAATCGATCCTTACCGAAAGTGACGCAATAGCATGGTATTCGGGTGTACTGCGCATTGCCACGAGCACCCCGAAGATGGCTCCGAGTGCGAGACACAGAAAGATCACCGGCGCCCGCCTGGCCAGAAAATCCCTTAACTCCCCCCAACTCTGGAACAGGCCCATATTACGCGACTCTCACCATTCACACACTCAACTTGCCGAACTCCGGCCTCGGAAGTGATTCAGCACAAGACCCAGAAAACTGGTCTGACCGGACATCAGCACCTCACACGCCCGGACATGTTCTGCCGCTGTTTCCCCACTGTCAACAATCAGCAGCGTCGCATCCATCTGGCTTGCCATCGACATGCCAAGATCGCCCTCCAGCAGCGGCGGAAGGTCGCACAGGATGAGATCCGGCATTAGAAGCTTGCGGATCTCGTCAAGAAACAGGCGCAGATGCTGGGGGCTCAAGGCGGTCGCATCCTCGTCCGCGCGCACTTGCCCGAGCCCCAGCGCGACGCCCTCGCCGAGCCGTCGCAGATGGGACTGAGGCTCACTGTAGCCGGCGACAAGTTCAGTGATCGGCCGGCTCTGTTCCACTTCGAGAAACATGTGAAGTGACGGGGCAATCGGATCGAGATCCAGCGCGACCACGCGCAGATCCTTCCGGCGCGCGAAACTTCCGACAAGGCCGGCCATCGTGAAGCTGGCCCCTGCGCCGCGATGCGGCGCCGCCAGACCGATACAGGTCAGTTTTTGATCACCGAAGCGTTGCATCAACTGTCCGCGCAGCACATCAAATCTTGCCCGCATTGAAGCGCTCTGTGCTAACTGGTTCAGATCCTTGAGCCGGGAAGGGATATCATCGGCGGGCTCTGCCGGTGTGAGGGCGATCCAGTTGCTTTCTGCCGATGCCTCCGAACGGGAGAGTGCAAGCGGGACACTGGAATCGGGCCGTCCTCCGTGACGGCCTGACAAGGCAAGTGAATAGCGCGCGGCCTTCACGGGCGCGTGGTCAGGCTCTGAAAGCTCGATCCGGCCCATCAGTTTTTCCAGTTGCCGTGTGTTTACCATGGAAGCCTTGCAGGTTGAGATAGGTCGAGAAAAACAGCGATCGGTTACTTTCCCGTAACTATCTAGCAGGTTTTGTGCTCACTTGACGAAGAATTTGGGGCGCTTGAATGGCAATTGTGATGTCACGCGATGTTGCAGCCGAGCTTCGTCGCGCGACCGCGGCAGGGTCACGCAGTCCGCTGACGGTCTGGGGATGCCGCGGCCGGACAGCAGGCGTTGCGTTTGATCCCGCATCGACACAATAATACCCGGATGAAATTGCCGATTGATGAGATCCTGCCGCAAGTCTGCGCGCGTCTTGTTCAGGACGGTCGTATGGTTCTGCAAGCCCCGCCCGGTGCGGGAAAGACAACCCGCGTCCCGCTCGCCCTGATGCAGCATGTCGCGGGTCGAATCCTCATGCTCGAGCCGCGACGCCTTGCCGCGCGCGCTGCGGCCGAGCGGATGGCCAAGAGCTTGCACGAGCCGCCCGGCCAACAGGTCGGCTACCGGATCCGGGGCGAGACACTGGTCTCTGAACGCACCCGGATCGAGGTGGTCACAGAGGGAATCCTCACGCGCATGATCCAGTCCAACCCCGACCTGCCGGGTGTCGGCGCCGTGATCTTCGACGAATTCCATGAACGCTCCCTCAACGCGGATCTGGGGCTTGCCCTGGTGTGCGAGGCGAGGGCGGCTTTGCGCCCTGACCTGAAGCTTGTGGTGATGTCGGCCACGCTCGATGCGGCGCCTGTGGCCACGCTCCTCGACGACGCGCCGATCATCACGGCCGAGGGGTGGGCGTTCCCAGTCGAGACCCGCTGGCTCGCGCAGCCGCTCGGCAAGATGCACCGCTTCGAGGCCGCTGCCACCGACCTGATCGTGCAGGCCGCACAAGAGGCCGAGGGCGCGATTCTGGCGTTTCTGCCCGGCGCGGCCGAGATCCGTCGCGTCCTTGCTCGCCTCGAAGGTCAGATCGATGGCGCCGTGTTCCGCCCGCTCTACGGAGCGATCCCCTTCGCCGAGCAGCGTGCAGCCATCGCCCCGGAGCCATCCGGGCGCAAGATCGTTCTCGCAACCTCGATCGCCGAGACGTCCCTGACGATCGAGGATATTCGCATCGTCGTCGATTGCGGGCTGGCGCGCCGTGCGCGGTTTGATCCGGGCACGGGGATGTCGCGGCTCGTGACCGAGCGCGTGACCAGAGCCGAGGCGGACCAGCGCCGGGGGCGGGCCGGGCGCGTGGCCGAGGGGGTGTGCTACAGGCTCTGGGCGCGGGCCGAGGAAGGCGCGCTCGAGGCCTTCGCACCGCCCGAGATCCTGCGCACTGATCTTGCCGGGTTCGCGCTCGAGCTTGCGCTCTGGGGAGGGGAGGCGGGGCTCAGGTTCCTGACCCCGCCGCCCGCGCCCGCACTTGCCGAGGCACGCGCGCTCTTGCAAGCCGTCGACGCAGTTGATGGGGCGGGGCGGCTGACCGAGCATGGCCGCGCGATGGCTGCTTTGCCCCTGCATCCGCGCCTTTCGCACATGATGGTGCGCGCAGGCCGCGACGCGGCACCGCTTGCGGCGCTCCTGTCCGAGCGCGACCTGTTGCAGGCTGCGCCCGCTGATCTGAGCTTGCGTCTTGACGCGCTGCGCGATTCGCGTGCCTTCGCCTCCCGCCATCCGTTCGCTCTGCACAAGCCGACCGAGGCGCGGGTTCTGGACGAGGCGCGGCGCCTGCGTTCGATGGTGCCCCGCATCGGTGGGGCAGCGCCCTTGACCGACGCGCAGATGGCCGCGCTTGCCTATCCGGACCGGATAGGCTTGCGGCGGCCAGGTGAGGCGCCGCGTTACGTGCTTTCGGGCGGCAAGGGCGCTGTGCTTGCCCAGGGCGATCCGCTGGGCCAGTCACGGCTTCTGGTCGTCACGGACACCGATGGCCACCCGCGCGAGGCGCGCATTCGGCAGGCCATCGCCATTGAAGATGCGGAGTTGCGCGCGCTCTTTGACGACCAGATCGCGTGGCGCAGGATCTGTCGCTGGTCGAAACGCGCCCGCCGGGTCGAGGCACGGCAGCAGGAATGCTTCGGAGCCCTTGTTCTCGCCGATCAGATCTGGCCGGATCCCGACCCCGAAGCAGTGGTCGCAGCGGCCTGCGCAGGCCTGCGCCATCTGGGGCTTACCCTCTCACCTGCGGCGGAGAGACTGATTGCGCGCGCTGAGTTGTTACGCGCTCAGGGTGCGGATCTGCCCGATATGCGGCGAGAGGCGCTTCTGGACACGCTCGAGATAT
>SLKB01000031.1 GCA_007134805.1 Paracoccaceae bacterium | reverse complement strand
TAGAGCCCCAACACGTCCATCGACAAGCCCCGCCTTTCGGCGCTTTGCCTGACAGCATCACGGAGCGCCTCGCTTCCCTCGAGCAAGCGCCGGAAGCGCGTTTCATCAAGGACAAGAAGAGTCGAATGAGTAATAGCTGTGATCTGGGTTCGGCGCATCTGCCGGCTCAAGAGCGACAACTGTCCGAACATGTCCCCTCTGCCCAGCTTGCTTTTCTGACCCGCCCTCTCGACCTCGAATGCGCCCGATGCGATGAAGCAGACCTCGCGAGGCACGTCACCCTTGCGCATCAAAACCTCGCCAGGTTGGACGTAACGCGCGCGCAGTGCGCGGGCGAGCCTGGCACGGCTCTGCTCGTCCATGTCGGAAAAGAGCGGGAACTGGCGGACAAGTTCGGTCTTCTGCACTGCAAGGTCGAGTGCGGGACGCGATTCAGCACGCTTTCGTTTCTCGCCCAGCTCCTGTTGGAGCGTCGTGTGCAGCTCGCGGCCGATGAGGCCGTCCTTGTAGAGAATGTCGTACTCGCGCTCCTCGAGCCGGAGAGATGTGCGGCGGATGAAGCGGCGTTCGATCTCCTCGGCATAGCCAGGATATTGCAGGCGCTGCCCGTCCAGTGCCGACTGCGTCTCGTCCTCGCGCCGCTTCAGCAACTCGTGCAGCAAGTCGGCCACGCGGCGGCCGTGGATGCGACGGATCTTGCCGTCGATATAGCCATGCAGGTCACGCAGGATCAGCCGCTGGTTCAGCAGGATCTCGAAACGATCGGCGGTCATCCGGCCCAGAAGGCCCGACTGCCTCAGCCGATTGTGCAGGAAGATCGCGACGCGATACCAGCGCCCTTGTGCAAGGCTCAGACGTCCCGAGGCGCGGTATTCATCGCGCCCCCCGCTGCGTGTCCGTTCGATCAGGCGGTCAGCGTCCGACAGCATCTGTTCGGCCAGTCGCGCGGAAATCTGCTGCTCGCGGAACGCCTCGAGGATCATGTCCCGCTCGCGCCCGGCCAGTGCAACGAGGCCCAGCGTGATCCTGTCGCGATCGGGGATCTCGTCGGCGCCCTCGGCCTTCGCCATTGCGCTGTCCAGCCGTTCGGCAAAGCGCTTTGCTTCGGATCGGACGATGTCCCGCGTCAGTTCATGGCGCTTCGCGGTATTGGCGACTTCTGCGCGCACATTCTCCAGCGCGACGGCGATCACTTGGTTCGACAGCGCGCGATCCAGCCGCGACAGTCTGTCCAGCCCCAGCAGAGAGATGATCCAGCGCAGGGTCGTCCCCTGCACGAGGAGCGTGTAGAGCGTGAAACCGGTCGCGAGGATGCCGACCTCACGTTTGATATCCATCGGCACGCGCAGGTTCTCGGTCACCGCCAGGGCGAGCGCCAGCGTCACTGCGCCTCGCAGGCCGCCCCACAGGATGGCCACGCGGTAGGGCCGGTCCACGCGCGGTGACAGCTTCATGGCGGTAAGCAGAGGCAGGACAATGGACAGCATGAACAGCCGCGCCGCTGTGGCCGCAAGGATCACCACGCCGATCAACGCGAAGTCGCGCAGTTGCACGTCGCCCAGCAGCCTTGGCACCAGGAACGCGGCGAGAAGGAAGATCAGCGCTCCGGCCCAATGCGCGAGAACGTCCCAGACCTCGCGCAGGTTGGTCCAGTTTCCCGGTGAAAGGCGACCGGGGCCGAGGTAGTTCAATGTCATGCCCGCCATGACAACCGCGATGACACCGGACACACCGAGGATCTGGTCGGCCACCAGATAGGTGACATAAGGTAGTGCCACGCTGAGCGAGACCTGCGCCAGGGGGTAGCGGCTCATCAGTGCGAAAAGCCCAATGCACAGACGCGCGAATACCCATCCCGTCCCGATCCCACCAAGGACCAGCAGCGGAAAGCCCACCAGTCCGTCGCGCAAAGTCGGGTTGGGCACCCCGAGCATGACGAAGGTCAGGAAGAAGCCGAAAAGTGCAATGGCGGCCGCGTCGTTCAGGAGGCTCTCGCCCTCGACGATCCGGGTCAGGCGCTGGGGTGCGGCGATGTTGCGAAAGATCGAGACCACGGCCGACGGATCGGTCGTGGCGACGATCGCGCCCAGCATCAGGCAGGCCATAAGGGGCAGCGTCGTGAAGGGGGTCAGCGCGAAGCCGATGGCGAAGGTCGCGACCACCACGGCCAGCACTGCCATGACCAGGATCGGCACCCAGTCGTCGGCCATCCGGCGCAGGTTCAACCCCAGCGAAACCTGGAACAGTAGCGTCGGCAGCAGGACATACAGAAAGACGCTGGCACGGATGTTGAACTCGAACATCTCGACAGCGAGCGGCAGGCCAAGAAAGTCGCGGCCATGATTGACTAGAAAGACCGCAGCCAGACCGATCAGAGTGCCGATGATGGCCAGCACCACAGTATAGGGCAGCCGGGTACGGTCGGCCAATGGCTCGCTCAGGGAAATGACGACGAAGAGCGCGGCAACTATGCCGACGAGCGAGATGACATCCATGACATGGCCGATAGCTGCAAGCGCAGCCCTGAGGGAGTGATGGTTGGGAAGCCCTGTGTTGGATGCGTTCTTTTCGCCGGCTCGTCAATCCCCACGGCTCTCTGGGCTTCCTTCCAGAGCCTTGATTTGACGCATCAATCCGACCGCCTCCTCGATGTCGACCTGGCAGGCGATGCCCGCGCCGCGCTCCTCCTCGAAGCGACCGACTGCAGCAATCCTCGCCAGAACCTTGGGTGCGACGCTTTCCTCGACCAACCAGAAGGCAAGGTTGCGGTGCGAGGCGACCTCGAGCCCGAGGAACTT
>SLKB01000257.1 GCA_007134805.1 Paracoccaceae bacterium | reverse complement strand
TGCGGGATCCAGCCCTTTTCTGCGAGTGCTGCAAGCCCCGCGACCGTGCGCGGCGCGCGCAACTCGGGGTCGCGCCCGCCGGCGATCAGTTGGCGCGTCTGGGTGAAGAACTCGATCTCGCGGATGCCGCCCTGGCCAAGCTTGATGTCATGCCCGTCGAGCGTGAGCGCGCCGCCCAGGCCCTTGTGCGCCCTGATCTTGAGCCGCATGTCATGCGCGTCCTGGATGGCGGCGAAATCCAGATGCCGACGCCAGACAAAGGGGCGCAATACCTCCAGAAATCGCGCGCCGGCGGCCAGATCGCCCGCGCAGGGGCGCGCCTTGATGAAGGCCGCGCGCTCCCATGTGCGCCCGAGGCTCTCGTAATAGCGCTCGGCCGCGTCCATCGACAGGCATACCGGCGTGACCGAGGGGTCGGGGCGCAGGCGCAGATCCGTGCGGAAAACATAGCCCTCGGCGGTGTGGTCCGAGAGCAGCCCGCACAGCTTGCGGGTCACGCGGATGAAGCTTGCGCGCGCCTCATGGTAGTCGTCTTCCGAAAAGCGGGTCTCGTCAAAGAGGCAGATCAGGTCGATATCGGACGAGTAGTTCAACTCGCGCGCGCCCATCTTGCCCATGGCGAGCATGACGAGCCCCGCGCCCTGCGCGGCATCCTCCGGGGTGGCGCCGGGCAGCTTGCTGCGGCGGATCTCGTCGCCCACCAGCGCCGCGATGCCGCACTGGCAGGCGCGATCGGCAAGGTCGGAAAGCGCGCGCGTGACCTGATCGAGGTGCCAGACCCCGCCCAGATCGGCAAGTGCGGCGAGCAGCGCCACGCGCCGCTTGGCCTGGCGCAGCCGCGCGGAAAGATCGCCCAGCGCGACCCCGTCGAGGCTGTCGAGCTCGGTGTCGATGCTCTCCTGCGCGGGGCGGTCGAGCGCGGCGCGCAGCCAGTCGCGCTCGCGTTCGATCAGCGACTTGAGATAGGGGCTGCACCCGGCCGTCCCTTCGATCAGATCGGCCAGTTCGGGGGCGAGATCGGGAAACAGGGCACGCGCCTCGCGCCCGTTTTCGGGGTCATGGGGCAGGGGCGTGCGGGTCAGCGGGCCGAAACTCATGCCCCAGACCATGCGCGCGTGCCGCGCGAAGGTCAAGAAACGCGACTGTGCGGCGCCGGCGCAGGGCCTGCCGGGGGTGTGAATACGCGCGATCACGCATTTTCTTCTTGCCATAATTGGTCAATTTAATTTACCACCATCCGCAGGGAGAGGAGATCATGCGGAAACAGAAGGTCTCGCGAAAGATTATTTCGCAGCAAATGTCTTTTCTCTTGACTGCCATGACCGGACTTGGTCGATGGTCTGCAGAAAGTCCAATTTACGGAGGAAACCGATGAACAAGCTGTTGATTACCACAGCGCTGACCGCCAGCCTTGCGGCCGGTGCGGTGCAGGCGCAGGAACGGATCCGCTGGCAGGTGCCGATGAGCTTTGCCTCGACGCTGACCGCTCTGGGCGACACGATGCCATGGGTGGCGGACCAGTTGCGCGCCGTGTCGGGCGGCAATATCGACCTGCGCACCGCAGAGCCGGGCGCCGTGGTCCCGGCACTGTCGATCTTCGAGAACGTGTCCGAGGGCAATATCGACGCGGGCTACAGCTGGATGGGCTACGAGTGGGGCACCGTCCCGGCCTCAGCGCTGTTCGGCGCGACCCCGTTCGGCCTTGAATCGATCGAATTCCTGGCCTGGATGACGCATCATGGCGGGCAGGAACTGCTGGAAGAAACCTTCCACCCCTATAACGTCCACCCCGTCCTGTGCGGCACGATCAGCCCCGAAACCGCAGGCTGGTTCCGCAACGAAATGCCGACGGTCGAGGATCTGCGCGGCCTGCGCTTCCGGGCGGCGGGCGTCGGCGGAGAGATCTTTGGCGAATTCGGCATGTCGGTGACATTGCTTCCGGGCGGCGAACTGTATCAGGCACTGGAGACAGGCAACCTCGACGGGACCGAATTCTCGCTGCCGACCGTGGACGAGCAACTGGGCTTCTATCAGGTGGCCGATTACCTGTATCTGCCCGGCTGGCACCAGCCCTCGACGAACCAGTATCTCTATGTCAATCTGGATGTCTGGAATGGTCTGGAAGACCAGACCCGCGCCATGATCGAGACCACCTGCATGGCGGGCAATGCCTATGCCATCGCGCGGGCCGAAGCGCTGCAGGGTGCAGTGATCACCAGCTTCGAAGAGCGCGGCACCAATGTGCGCACCTATTCGGACGAACAGATCGCGGCCTTCTACGATGCCACCCAGACAGTGATGGGCCGCTGGTCCGAGCAGGATGAAATGTTCGGCCGGGTTTATGCGTCGATGATGGACTACCAGGCCGAGCTGCGCCCCTGGAAAGAGCAAGGCTATCTGCCGCGCGACTGGCAGAGCCGGATCGAAGACTGATCCTGCCCCAAGCCTGACAGGCCGCGCCCCTTGGCCGGGGCGCGGCTCTTCCACAACTGGACACAGCGCACCCTTGTCCGTTTGCAGACAGGACATGATTCATGAGCAAGCCACCCTCGGATTTCAGCATAGACCCTGAAAAGGTCGAACAGGCAGCTGCACGCGGCCATGGACTGGCGTTTCCGCGCACATGGCCTTCCGATGTGATCGAAAAGGTGCTGGAGGTGTTCTCCTATGTGCTCAACTCTCTCTGGATCGTGCTGGTTCTGATCATCGTGGCCAATGTGGCGATGCGCTACGCGCTGGGCGTCAATTACGTCTGGATCGAGGAAGTGCAGTGGCACATGTATGCGGTGGGCTTCATGTTCGG
>SLKB01000280.1 GCA_007134805.1 Paracoccaceae bacterium | reverse complement strand
TCCCGCGCGGCGGAGGTATTCGTGCAGCACGCAAGGCGGGTCCGCGTGGCGCAGGACCTGGCGCGCGACCAGCCGCCAGGCGGCCGGGTCGATCTCGGGGAAGAAGGTGTCGGCATCCGCCACAGTGCAATCAACCTCGGTGATCACGAGCCGGTCGGCCTGCGGCAGGAAGGCCGCATAGATGCGCGCGCCGCCGATCGCATAATGGCGCAGATAGCCCGCCTCCTGCGCCACCTCCCGCGCCTGATCGAGGCGCACGAAACGCGCCCCCTCGGGTGCCGCGCCGGGCGTTGCCGTGACAATCAGATTGAGCCGCCGCGGCAGCGGGCGGCGCGGCAGGCTTTCCCAGGTGCGCCGCCCCATGATCAGCGCGCCGCCCACTGTCTCGCGCTGGAAGGCCGCGAGGTCTTCGGGTGCGTGCCACGGGATCATGCCCGCCCGCCCGATCGCGCCGCCGCGGGCGCGGGCCACGATGACGCTCAGCATCTCAGACCGCCACCGGGGCCCTGATCGCCGGGTGCGGGTCGTAATTCTCCAGCTGGAAATCCTCATAGCGATAGGCGAAAATGCTGCCCGGATTGCGCAGGATCCGCATTTGCGGCAGCGGTCGCGGGCTGCGCGAGAGCTGCTCGCGCACCTGCTCCATGTGGTTCGAATAGATATGCGCATCGCCGAGCGTGTGCACGAACACCCCCGGCCGCAGCCCGGTGACCTGCGCGAGCATCATCAGCAAGAGCGCATAGGACGCGATATTGAACGGCACACCGAGGAACATGTCGGCCGAGCGCTGGTAGAGTTGCAGATGCAACCGCCCCCCCAGCGCGCGCACCTGCCACATGGTGTGGCAGGGCGGCAGCGCCATCGCGGGCACATCGACCGGGTTCCAGGCCGAGACGATCAGCCGCCGGCTGTCGGGTGTTTCGCGGATGCCGCGCACCAGTTCCGCAATCTGGTCGACCCCGCCGAAATCGCGCCACTGCTTGCCATAAACCGGGCCCAGATCGCCCTGTGCATCGGCCCATTCATCCCAGATCCGCACGCCATTGTCGCGCAGATAGCCGATATTCGTGTCGCCCGAGAGGAACCACAGCAATTCATGGATGATCGATTTGAGATGCACTTTCTTGGTCGTCACCAGTGGAAAGCCCGCGTCCAGATCGAAGCGCATCTGCGCGCCGAAAAGGCTGAGCGTGCCTGTTCCGGTGCGGTCGTCGCTGGGGGTGCCATGGTCAAGGATCTGCTGCAAGACCTCAAGATACTGTTTCATGCCTGCCTGACCCTACCGGATGATGTGGTGTGCGCAGAATGCCGGGATTCGTCCCGCTTGGGAAGAGCGAAAGGGATTGAACGCGCGCGCCCGGACAATATGTCAATACGCGGCGACACACAGGAGGACAGCATGAAATACCTGCACACGATGGTCCGGGTGAAGGATCTGGATGCCTCGATGGCCTTTTACAGGCTGCTGGGGCTCGAAGAGACGCGGCGCATCGACAATGAGGGCGGGCGCTTCACGCTGGTATTCATGGCGCCTCCTGGCCAGCCGGAAGCCCCGGTCGAGCTGACCTATAACTGGGATGGCGACGAGGGCCTGCCCGCGGACAGCCGCCATTTCGGCCATCTCGCCTATCAGGTCGAGGATATCTACGCGAAATGCGCCGAGTTGCAGGCCGCCGGCGTGACCATCAACCGCCCCCCGCGCGACGGGCACATGGCCTTCGTGCGCTCGCCCGACAATGTCTCGATCGAGCTGTTGCAGGCCGGTGAGGCGCTGGCCCCGCAAGAGCCCTGGGCCTCGATGGAGAATACCGGGCACTGGTAGGCGCGGCGCGCGCTCACGGGTTCGGCAGCATCGGCGAGAAGAATACCCCGTCATCGAGCACGTTCTGCACAGTGGCGCGCGTGACCATGGTTTCATCGCGCGAGAAGGCATAGGTCAGCGCCAGATCGCTGAGCTGGTTGATCAGCCGGGGCACCCCGCCGGTCGCCTCATGGACGAGCCCCGCCGCCTGCTCGCTGAACGCGCCCTTGCGCGCGCCCGCAACATGCAGGCGCAGCGCGATGTAGAGCGACACGGTCGGGCGATCGAGGTAGGGGATGTGGTAATTCGCGGCGACGCGCTGGGCGAACTGCACCAGATCGGCGCGGCGGACATGATCGCGCAGCTCGGGCTGGCCGACCAGGAACAGCTGCAGCACCTCGTCCTTGCCGCGATTGATATTGGTGAGCATGCGCAGCTCTTCCAGCGCCACGCGCGAGAGGTTCTGCGCCTCGTCGATCAGCAACACGACGCGCCGGCCTTCCGCGTGTTCCTGCACGAGGAAATCCTGCACCCGCATGAACTTGACCTCGTCGCTCAGGCCGGCCTCGGCGATGTCGGGCAGCAGCCATTGCAGCACTTCGCGCGTGTCGGGGCGCGTGTTGTTGACCTGTGCGATCGACAGGGCCGTGTCGTCGGCGATCTGGTCGATGAAATATTGCAGGATGATGGTCTTTCCCGCCCCGATCTCGCCGGTGATCAGGGTGATCGGCGCCCGGGTCGCAAGCCCGTATTGCAGCATCGTGTAGGCCCCGCGCGCCGCGTCCGACCAGAACAGGAAGTCAGGATCAGGTGTGAGCGAGAATGGCCGCTGCGTCAGCCCGAAATGGTCGAGATATGATGTGAAGCCTTGCGACATGCACCCG
Source organism: Paracoccaceae bacterium (assembly GCA_007134805.1). GTDB lineage: Bacteria > Pseudomonadota > Alphaproteobacteria > Rhodobacterales > Rhodobacteraceae > Roseinatronobacter. The sequence goes on along the minus strand of SLKB01000280.1, from coordinate 119 downwards.
TCATTCCTGCGCGTCGGCCCGTTGGGGCACCGAGTCAAACCGGTACAGGGCGCTCTGGTCGAAATTCAAGCTGAAAGATGGCGTAAACAGGGTGAATCCCGCGCGCGCCGGGTCTTGCG
>SLKB01000024.1 GCA_007134805.1 Paracoccaceae bacterium | reverse complement strand
TGGCTCGCAGCGGGCGAACTGCGCCTTGGCGACGAGGAGTGGCTGCGCCATCGGAATTTCCCGGAGGAAACGTGGCATGAACACGCGCTTATGAAATCCGATGACGGACGGTTTTTCGACCCGGCCAGCGGGTTGCTCGCGCGCAAGATGGCGCGCGAGCAACCCCGCCAGCGCGGGGGAGAGCGCCTCCTCGCCGCCCCCCTGCCAGGCCCGCGGGCCGGCATCTGCGTAATACTCCGCCCAGAAGTCGCGCCGCGCGGCCCCCTTGGGCAGCGCCTCGGCCGCCGGGCGAAACGCCTTGCCCGCGCGTGCCAGCGCGCCGAGATGGGCGTCCAGCCGTTCCTCGAGCCCCGCCTTGATCGCCCGCGCCAGCACCGGGGCCGCGCCTTCGGTCCCGATCGCCACCACCACCGGGTCGCGATCGACAAGCGCGGGCGTGATGAAATCGCTCGCTTCCAGATTGTCGACGATGTTGACAAGCGCGCCCTCCGCCTGCCCGATCGCGCGGATGCGCGCATCCTCACGCGCATCCTCGGTCGCGCCATAGACGAGCCGCGCGCCCCGCACATCGCAGCGCAGAAGCGGGCGGAACACCAGATCGACGCGCGGGCGCAGGGCCAGGATCTCGGGCAGGAATTCGGGCGCGCACAGCGTGATCCGCGCCTCGGTCTTCAGCAGAAGCCGCAGCTTGGCCAGCGCGGCATCACCACCACCACCCAGGACCACACGCGCCCCGGAGAGATCCAGAAAAATCGGAAAATGCTGCATCGCGCCCTCATTCGCTCTTGCAGCAATATAGAATATTTTCCTTACCAGATGCTATATGGGTGCCGAAACAAGAACGTTGTTACAAGGGCGCCCCCAGATCGGAACCTGAAACGATCATTGCCCGACCATTCGCAATGGCTGTCCCGCACAGGCCGCACCCGATGGACCAGAATTCCGCCCGCCCTTAGCGTACTTTCAGCGTCGCCAGCCCGATCAGCGCCAGAACCAGCGCGATGATCCAGAACCGAATGACGATCTGCGGCTCCGCCCAGCCCTTCTTCTCGAAATGGTGGTGAATCGGCGCCATCAGGAACACGCGCCGTCCCGTGCGCTTGAAATACAGCACCTGAATGATCACCGAGAGCGTTTCGACCACGAAAATGCCCCCCACGATGCCCAGCACGATCTCGTGCTTGGTGGCCACCGCAATCGCGCCCAGCGCGCCGCCCAGCGCAAGGCTGCCCGTATCACCCATGAACACCGCCGCGGGCGGCGCGTTATACCACAGAAAGCCCAGGCCCCCGCCCGCAAGTGCGGCCGTGAAGATCAGCAACTCGCCCACGCCGGGGACGTAATGCACATCCAGATAGGCCGTGAAATCGACCCGCCCCACGGCATAGGCGATCACCCCCAGCGTGGTCGCGGCGATCATCACCGGCATGATCGCCAGCCCGTCGAGCCCGTCGGTCAGGTTCACCGAATTGGCCGCCCCCACGATGACAAAGGCCCCGAACGGAACAAAGAACCAGCCCAGATTGAACAGCACTTCCTTGAACACCGGCACGGCAAGCTGGCCCTGCAGGGCCGGCGGGTGCACATACATCGCAGCCAGGCTCGCCAGCACCCCGATCAGCACACCAAGGCCCAGCCGCACCCGCCCCGGCACGCCCTTGGCATTGCCCTTTGACACTTTCGCCAGATCATCCGCAAAGCCGATCAGCCCGAAAGAGACCGTCACCAGCAGCACCAGCCACACATAGGGGTTGTCCCAGCGCGCCCAGAGCAGCGTCGCCACGGTCAGCGCCGAGATGATCAGCAAGCCCCCCATCGTCGGCGTCCCGGTCTTGGTGAGCAGATGGCTCTCGGGGCCGTCATCGCGGATCGGCTGGCCATTCGACTGGCGGCGCCTGAGCATGTTGATCAGGGGCTTGCCGAAGACGAAGCCGAAGACCAGCGCCGTGAAGAAGGCCGCCCCCGCGCGGAAGGTGATGTAACGGAACAGATTGAATCCCGGAAGCGTGTCAGCGAATTCCGTCAGCCAGAAAAGCATGCTCAGTCCATATCCTCTTGCGGTGCGGCCTGCAGGCTGCGCAATCCATCGACAACGCGCGAGACGCGGCTCGCCTTCGATCCCTTGACCAGCACGATATCACCCGGCGCAACCAGACGGTGCACGATCCCGACCAGATCCTCGGCCTGCGTGACGCGGCGGCCGCGTTGCGTCTCGGGCAGGGCCGCATGCAGGGCGGCCATCCGCGGACCCACGCAATGCACAAGGTTGACCTGCGCCATCGCCGGATGCGCGGCCAGCGCCTCATGCAGCGCGCGCTCGTCCGGCCCCAGCTCCAGCATGTCGCCCAGGATCGCGATGCGCCGCGCGCCGCTCTCGCCGGGGCTGAGCGCGGCCAGCATGTCGAGCGCGGCCGCGACCGAGGCCGGGTTGGCGTTGAACGCGTCATCGATCAGCGTGAAGGAAAGATCCTCGACCGGGTCGATCAGGATCTTCTCGCGCTTGCCCCGTCCCGCGGGCGGCCGCCAGCGCCCCAGCGCCATCGCCGCGCGCGCCAGATCCAGCCCCAGCGCCTGCGCCGCGCCCAGGCATGCCAGCCCGTTCAGCCCGAAATGCGCACCCGCATCGCGCAGCCGGAGGTTGACCCGGACACCCTCGATCTCGGCGCGCAGCACGAGCCCTGCATCGCGACTTGCAAGGCTGTCAAGCCGCACCCGCGCGCTGTGCACCCCGAAGGGCCAGAGCACCGCGCCCGCATCCTCGGCGGCAGCCAGCAGGCGCGGGCTGAGCGCCAGGTCGGCGGGAAAGATCG
>SLKB01000050.1 GCA_007134805.1 Paracoccaceae bacterium | reverse complement strand
TTCGCATGCACGCGCAATACGATCACAGTTATTTCTTCGTCTCGAGTTTCATGGCTGATCATGTCGCCTTTCATGCTGACGCGTTATCCGCATGAGCGGGATTCGTGCCGTTGTGTTCGATATCGGCAATGTCCTGCTCGAATGGCGGCCAGAGCGTTTTTATGATGCGCAGATAGGCGGAGATCGCCGCGCCGCCCTGTTTGCCTCGGTCGATCTTGACGGCATGAACGAGCGGATCGATGCAGGCGCGCCCTGGGAACAATCTGTCGCCGCGTGCGCTGCCGCGCATCCGGCATGGGCCGCAGAGATTGCGCTTTGGCATCACAGATGGCTCGACATGCTGGGGCCCGTTATCGCGCCCAATCTTGCACTTCTGCGCCGCCTGAGATCCGGCGGCATTCCTGTTTTTGCCTTGTCGAATTTCGGCACCGAGACCTTTGCCCTTGCGCGCCGAGAATATCCGTTTCTGACAGAGTTCGACCAGAGTTTCATATCCGGGCATCTGGGTGTGATCAAACCCGACCCGGCAATCTACAGCGTGCTCGAAACCGAAACGGCCATGGCGCCAGATCACCTGTTCTTCATTGATGACCGGCCCGAGAATATCGCGGCGGCCCAAGATCGCGGATGGCACGGGCATGTGTTTCGCGACTCCGATGCGCTCGAGCAGGAAATCGCGGCACTTCGGCTGGTCTGAGAGAGGGGGAAGGCATGATCCGGATGATCCCGCGAGAAATTGAAACGCAGCTCGACTGGCTTGAGTTGATCGAAGCGTTGGAAAGAGGACACTCCTTCCCGCACGCAGAAATAACTGACAGTTTCCTGTATCGCGGAGATGACACTCTGCTGTCGCGCGCCGCATGGATTGACGGGCTGGGATCCCTTGTAAAGACGGCCACGATCTTTCCGGGAAATCCGCAACGGGGCCTCGCATCGGTAAATGGCAGTGTGACCCTTTTTTCGGATGAGACGGGTTTTCTTGAGGCCTTGCTCGATTTCCATCTGGTGACCAAGTGGAAAACCGCAGGGGACAGTCTGCTTGCTGCGCGCTGTCTTGCGCGCCCGGAAAGCCGCCGGATCGCCTTGATTGGTGCGGGAACTGTCGCGCGCAGCATGCATGAGGCATATAGCGCCCTGTTCCCCGATGCCGAATTCGTCATCTGGAACAGGACGCATCAAGCCGCCGAGGCCCTCTCGCGTGAGCTGCCACGGGTGCAACCCGAGCCCGATTTACGCCGTGCCATTTCCGGGGCCGACATTATCTGTACGGCCACGATGAGCCGAGAGCCCCTGATTTCAGGCGCCTGGCTGGAAGAAGGCCAGCATCTGGACCTGATCGGCGCATATCGTCCGGACATGCGCGAGGTTGATGATGCAGCACTCATGCGTGCCGAGCTTTTCGTCGACAGTCGCGACACGACGCTTGAGCATATTGGCGAGTTGAAAGACCCGCTCACGCGCGGGCTTATTCAACCGACCGACATTCGTGGCGATTTTTATGATATTTCCAGAGGGGCATTCCAGCGACGCTCAAACACTGCGATCACGATCGCCAAGAACGGCGGCGGGGCGCATCTGGATCTGATGACCAGCCGCTATATTTTTTCAAAAGCATTGGAAAGCGGAATGGCGCCAGCATGGAAAACATGACTTGCGTTCTTTCGTAACTCGCATTTAATGGTGCTCCCAAAATATGAGCGAGGATACAATGGTCGACCTCAATGAACTGTCGCTGAAAGATCTCAAGAAACTTCAAAAAGACGTGGAGAAAGCCATCGACACGTTCGAGGACCGCGAGCGCAAGGCTGCACTGGCCGAAGTGGATGCGCTTGCACGGCAACGCGGCTACACGATAGAACAGCTTGTCGGGATCGCGCCCCCGAAGGCACGCAAACCCATTGCGCCGAAATATGCTAATCCTGAAAATCCGGCACAGACGTGGACCGGGCGTGGGCGGCGCCCTAAATGGATCGTGGACGCCTTGGAACGAGGCAAGCAGCTGGATGACCTGGAGATTTGACATCATACTCTGAAAAGATCAGTACAGCCTTTCGGTTCGGACGTGACCTGTACACGGCGATGAATCAGCGCAACATCGGCTTGCTTGCTGCCGGTGTGGCCTTTTTCGCATTGCTCGCGGTTTTTCCGGGGATAGCGGCGCTGATCTCGGTCTTCGGGTTTTTCGCGGACCCGTTGATCATTCAGGAACAACTGACCCTGATCCGCGATCTGATCCCGCAGGCGGCCTACACACTGCTGAGCAATCAGGTCACGCGGCTCGTCTGGGCCAATGAAGGTGCGCTCGGCTGGGCGACAGTGATCTCGACGCTGATCGCCCTGTTTCTGGCGCGGCGTGGGGTCGATGCGATGCTTCTGGGCCTTGGCGCGATCCATGGAACCGAACTCCGCGGCGGGATCGCGCATGCAATCCGTGTGCTGATCATAACTCTGGGGATGTTGGTGGCCGGCGTCGTGGCGCTGCTCTCGGTGCTCATTCTGCCGGTTATCCTGTCGTTTTTCCCGCTTGCCGGGTTCAACGCAATTCTTGTCAATCTCGCCCGGTGGGGCGTGGCGCTCGGCCTTGTTGCGCTCTGGATCTGGGTTTTCTACCGGCTTGGGCCCAATCGCGAAGATCATTCCAAAGCGATCCTGCGGCCCGGCGTCATTCTTGCGATGTCGCTCTGGGTCAGCGCGTCGGCCGGGTTCTCGATATATCTGCAGAATTTCGGGAACTACAACGAGGTCTATGGCTCTATCGGGGCGGTGATCGCCCTGCTGATGTGGTTCTACATCTCGGCCTATGCGGTGCTGCTGGGGGGGGTACTCAATGCGGTGCTGGAAGATCGGCGCGCGCGGCAGCAGGTCCCCGCATTCTCACGACGCAACAGGGTCAGCGCCACGTCGGATGAAACCGGCCAGCCGGCGACAGGGTGAAGATTTCGAAACCGCTTGCCGTGACGCCGATCGAATGCTCGAACTGCGCCGAGAGCGACTTGTCCCGCGTCACAGCCGTCCAGTCATCCGCCAGGATCTTGGTTTCGGGGCGCCCGAGATTGACCATGGGCTCGATCGTGAAGAACATTCCTTCCTCGAGCACTGGCCCCTGCCCCGGTCGCCCGTAATGCAGCACATTGGGCGGCGCATGGAACACCCGCCCAAGGCCATGGCCACAGAAATCGCGCACGACCGACATCCGCTGGTTTTCGACAAAGCTCTGGATTGCGTGGCCGATATCGCCAAAGGTGTTGCCGGGCCGCACAGCCTCGATGCCGAGCATCAGCGCATCATGCGTCACCTGAATCAGCCGCTCGGCCTTGCGTGACAGCTCGCCCGCGACATACATCCGCGAGCTGTCACCGAACCACCCGTCGACAATGACGGTGACATCGATGTTGAGGATGTCTCCCGGCTTCAGGGTCTTCTCGCTCGGGATCCCGTGGCAGACGACATGATTGACCGAAATGCAACTGGCATGCTGGTATCCGCGATACCCGATCGTCGCCGATGTCGCCCCGGCGGCTGCAACCATGTCGGTGATCAGACGGTCAAGCTCTCCGGTGCTTTGCCCGGGCACGATATGGTCCGCGATCTCGTCGAGGATCGTCGCCGCGACGCGCCCCGCTACATGCATGCCCGCAAAATCTGCTGCCGAATGCAGGCGGATCCCTTCGCGTGTCACCGGGCCGTCATGCTTGTCGTCCAAGGCGCAACTCCATGTTAATGTAATACCGCAAAAATAGAGTGTAGAAACACGGAAAGCCACCCTGTCGCACGGCCTTTCTTACGTGCGCCAGCACGGTTTTTCGGATTCGCCTTACGCGAAATGCGGCATGAGGGACACACAAAATGGCAGGCAGGCGCGGAAGGACATGACATCACCCGGAAAGCCCCGCCCAGGGCCAGCTTATTCTGCGGTCGTCCCGCACCAGGCCGATGAACCGCGGCCGCTGCCAGAGGTTTTCTCGGACGCGCAGATCCTGCTGCAGCGGGCGCCCTGCGGGCAGACCGACTCGGCCTTCAACCGTGCCTTGCAGATGATCGGCGAGGCGCTGGATGCGGACCGCGCCTATTCCTTCGTGATCCGAGATTTGACACTGGTCGAGCATGGCCATGAATGGTGCGCTCCGGGGATCGCGGCAACCAGACCGGCGCTGCGGGAAATTCCCGACGCGATCAGCGATATGTTGTGGTCGGCCTTCCGCCGCGACGGGATGCTGGCTGTCCCGAACACTGCCTCCCTGTCCAGCGGGGCGGATCTGCGCCAGACCCTGATCGACAAGAGCATCAGATCCCTCATCTGCGTGCCGATTTTCGAAGGGTCCGAGATCCAGGGCTTCGTGGGGCTCGATTATCTGTGGCGGCGCAAGGCCTTTTCGCCGCTTGTACAGAACCTGTTGCGCAGCTTTGCCGCAACTGTCGGCGCGGTCCTGCAACGCGACCGGCTTGCGCGCAGAGAGGCGCGCCATCTCTCTGACTTGCGCCTGACGCAAACGCGCCTGACCGCGATGCTGGCCGCCGTGCCCGAACTGATCATCGAGACGGACCGCGACGGTGTCGTGATCGGCTATCACCAGAGCCAGCCCCTCATCTTTGCCCTGAACCCACAAGAGGTGATCGGCACATCGCTTGAAGCCTGCGTGCCGCCGCATCTGCGCAAGATCGTCAGCAATGCCAGAGCCGAAGTCGACAAGGCCGCGTGGTCGCCAACCTACCGCTATTCGCTGACCATCGATGGCGAAACCAAGCGATTTGCGCTGTTTGCGACCCGGCGCGACACCGCGCGGAACTGCCCGCCCACGGGCTATCTGTTCGTCGTGCGCGAAATCACCGAGAGCTATCTTCAGGACAGGCGAATCCAGAAACTTAGCCAAGTCGCTGAAATTTCGAGTAATCTTATCATCCTGCTCGACTGTGCGCGACGAGTGACATGGATGAATCCAGCCGCGGCCGACATGACCGAAACCTCACTCCAGGACGCCATGGGCAGGCACGTGCGCGATGTGCTGCGCGTTCAGTCCGCAGCTCCTGCCCTTGTCGCACAAGTGCAAGGGGATGCGCCGACACCGGGGCCCGTGCGCTCCGAGATCAAGTTCCGCAGCGCGAGCGGCCTTACCCGCTGGCTGGATCTCAACATGCAGCCCCTGCAGGATCCCGACAGAGCGACACAGGGCTTCATGCTGGTCGGAAGTGACATAACCACTCTGAAGATGTCAGAGGCACGGGCCTTGCGCGACATGGCCCGCGCCATGGACGCGTCGCAGGACGGCATCGCGATCAGCCTGCCGAACGGAACCCTGAGCTATCTCAATCCCGTCATGCGCGAGATCCTCAAGCTGCCTCGGGATCTGCCGGCAGCCGACCTGACATGGCAGGATGTGAGCCCGCCCTCTTTCGTCGAGAACCTCGTACATATCCTGCCGGTGCTGCATGATGAGGGCTACTGGAATGGCGATATCGTGATCGACAGCGCCGACGGGGCAGAGCGGCATGTCGATATATCGATGTCGATTCAGGAAGACGGTTGTGTGCTCACAATCGCGCGGGACATCACGGCCAGGAAGCTTGCCGCACAGGAACGCGCGCACCTGAACGAAAAGCTGCAGCTCGCGCAATCGCGGCAGCTCGTCGCGCAACTCTCGAGCGGGCTTGCGCATGACGTGGCGAATATCATGGCCGCGATCTCTGGCTCGAGCGCGACCTTGCGGGGCTTCGTGGCCACCGAAGGCCTGCAGCATCTGGCGCGAATCGAGGCGGCAGCGCACCAGGCCCACGCGCTTGCAGCAAGGCTGACACGGCTGGGCGATCGGCGACCGCATTTCGGCGCGCTCGACCTTATCAGGCTGACACGTCAGGCGATCGACCTGGTGCGCCCGACACTCGACGCATCGGTCGACCTTGCCACGGAGCTGCCCGACCACATCCCCGAGGTGATCGCCGAGGAAACCGGCGTGATCCAGGTTATGCTCAATCTGATCCTGAACGCGCGCGACGCAGCCCGCCGGAGCGCAGCCGCGCCCAATAGGGGCCCGGAGACCCAGGGCAGGGTCTCGGTGCGACTGACAGAGCAGATCAGCGACGATATCCCGCATCACGCGGATCTGGGCCGGATCTTCCCATCAACCCGCTATGTGGTGCTCGAAGTGCAGGACAATGGCCCCGGCATTTCCGCCACGGAGCGCAAGCAGATCTTTCGCCCCTATCATTCGAGCAAACCCGATGACGGCGCGGGCCTCGGGCTTGCGATTGTCGCGGATATCCTCATGCAGACCGGTGCCGCACTGGAGCTGTGCTCGACCCACGGCGAAGGCAGTATCTTTCGCGTGTTCTGGCCGGCAACGTCGCGCAACGCCGCGCAAGGCCCCGTGATCGAGGCGCCCGAATCGATGGCCCGCCCGCTTGCCGGGCTGAGTGTGCTTCTGGTGGACGATGACGACCAGTACCTGCAGCAGATGTCACAGGCACTGAGCCGCGCGGGTGCCGAAGTGGCCAGCTGCATCGCCCCCGGCGACGCCGTCGAGGCGATGACCGAAGATCCCAGCGCCTGGGACATGGTCATCACCGATCATGAAATGTCACCGATGACGGGGCTGGATCTGGCGCGGCAGTTGCGCAAGATCAGGCCCGAGTTGCCGATCCTTCTGGCCTCGGGAAAGAGCGAGTTGCATTTCGCAAAGGAATCTGCGCAGCATGCGGTATCGCTGATTTTGAAAAAACCTATCGCATCTTCCGTTCTCGTTGCGTCCCTCCTCAGTATTCGGCTGCGCTCTTGAGTTCAGCCGCCACAGATGGCCAAGGAAATGCGCCTCCTCATCGCTGATGATCACGAGTTGCTGCGCGATACGCTGCGAAGCTTCCTCGAAGCCGAGCCCGATATCGACATCGTTACCGTGGCGGATCTTTCCGCCGCGCGCGCCGCGATGGACACGACCCAACCGTTCGATCTCGTGCTGCTCGATTACAGCATGCCGGGGATGAATGACCTCGACGGGCTGCTGAGCCTGCAGGACTACCCCGACAGCCCCGGCCTTGTGATTTTTTCGGGCGTGGCCCAGCGCGACGTTGCGCTGCGCGCCTTGCAGATGGGCGCGCGCGGCTTTCTGAACAAATCGATGCCCGCGAAATCGCTGCTCCGGGCCTTGCGCTTCATGGCGGAGGGAGAGCGCTTTGTGCCGGTCGATCTGTTCCTTGATGTACCGCCCGCACAACCAGGCGCCGCCGCGCCGGCGGACCTGACCCTGACAGATCGTGAGCAGGATGTGCTCAAGGCGCTGTGCCGAGGGTTCACGAACAAGGAAATCGCGCGCCATCTCGGGCTGAAGGAGCCGACGGTCAAACTGCATGTCAAGACGCTCTACCGGCGGCTGGGCGCGACCAACCGGACACAGGCGGCCATGCTTGCGAGCAATTATGGTCTTGTGTAGGCGGCCATGTGCAGGGCGCAAAGAACTGGTTTTTCACGAGCCCCTCTGATAGCCTGCCGCAATAAGCCGAAACAGGCAGGACCGAGGCAGCAGTGACCCAGGCAGCAGTGCGGGGCGGTGTCTTTGCGCTCGATTGGGCGTGCACCGAAATCGATGGCATCGCGGGGCTCTCGCAGGAGTATCTGCGCGTGGGCGCAACATGGCGCTTGCGTCAGCCCGCCATACCGCTTGATGGCGCAGCACTGCTTCTGGCGGATCCCGACCCGACGCGGGGCGACATGATGAAGACGCGGGCGCGGGCCGTGGCCGAACGCCTGAGCGGACGGATCGCGCCCGAAGAGATCCCCGCCCCTATGCCGACCCCTCCGGCAGACGGCTTCGTGATAACTGACGGCCGCCTGTGCCATGTCGCGCGACTGATCACGGCGCGGCGACGCCGTTGGGTCGTCTTTTCCGGGACTGCGCCCGCGCCGAACCAGCTTCTGTGGGTCAGCGCGGTCAACCTCTCCCCGACGCTTCACAGGGCGCTGTCGCAGGATGTGATCTGCTTCACATCGGACACAATGATCGCGACGCCGGATGGCGCGCGCCCGATCACGACGCTGGGCCCGGGCGATCTTGTCGAGACGCGCGACAATGGCCCGCAACCGCTTCGCTGGATCGGACAATCGGCAATCTCGGGGCTGGCCCTGCGGCATTATCCGCATCTGCGCCCGATCCGGCTGCGCGCAGGCGCTCTTGGCAGGGGCGCCCCGCATGAAGATCTTTGCGTCTCGCCGGCGCATCGGGTTCTGATCAGGGGGCCGCGCGCGCGCGATCTGTTCAACTGCGATGAGGTGCTCGCGCGGGCGCGCGATCTGGTCGATTATCAACGCATTGTGCCGGATCTTGCGCTGCACGGGGTCTGCTACATCCACCTGATGTTCGACGCCCATCAGATCCTCAGCGCCAATGGCCTTCCCACCGAAAGCTTTCATCCGGCGCTTGCATCGGCCGAGACCCTGCGCCAGCACCGCGAGAGCCTGGGGGAGATCTCGGAGGATCTGTTTTGCAACCCTGCAAGCTTCGGCCCGACAGCGCGGCGCTGCCTTCTGCCGGGCGAGGCCGCGCTGCTCGCCGCCTGATCGCGCGGCGCGTTGCCCGTTGACACGCCGCGCGCAGTCTGTATAGCAGCACGGCGCGACCATGACAGCACGTCATGGCTTGCGTTTCATTGGTGTTGGAGGCTCTCGCAAGAGATCGCCTGTCGCCCGCCTGAACCGCGGGAGAGGACAACGCCCTTCACTCTGCCCCCGGCTGCGGGGCGCCATTTGAAGGAGATCAGCCGTGAGCAAACGCACGTCTGCCAAGCACAAGATCGACCGCCGCATGGGCGAGAACATCTGGGGCCGCCCCAAAAGCCCCGTGAACCGCCGTGACTATGGCCCGGGCCAGCACGGCCAGCGCCGCAAGGGCAAGCTTTCCGATTTCGGGATCCAGCTGCGCGCGAAGCAGAAGCTGAAAGGCTATTACGGCGATCTGACCGAGAAACAGTTCCGTCGCATCTATGCAGAAGCCGAACGCGTCAAGGGCGATACGGGTGAAAACCTGGTCGGTCTGCTGGAGCGTCGCCTGGATGCCCTGATCTACCGCGCGAAATTCGTCCCCACGATCTTTGCAGCGCGCCAGTTCGTGAACCACGGTCATGTCACGGTGAACGGCCAGCGCGTGAACATTCCCAGCTTCCGCGTCAAGGAAGGCGATGTGGTTGCAATCCGGGAGAAGTCGAAGCAGCTGGCAATCGTGCTGGAAGCGGTAAGCCTCGCAGAGCGCGATGTGCCGGATTACCTCGATGTCGATCATTCCAAAATGACAGCGACCTTCGTGCGGACCCCCAGCCTCGGGGATGTGCCCTATCCGGTGCAGATGGAACCGAACCTAGTGGTCGAATTCTACGCCAAGAACTGAGAAGACCATCGCGAATCCACCCCGCCTGCGAGGGCGGGGTTTTTTCGGGCGTGCGCTGCATGCGCAAAGCACACGCTGGGGTGCGCGCCCTCTTCGATCACTTCAGGGCAACGCGGTGCGCGAGTTGAGCCTGCGCGCGCCCTCCGGCTTGCTGTCCGGGCGCAAGGATCAGCGGGCTTGTCCAGAGCAGCCGCATCAGGGCAGACTGGCCCCGCGCGCCGGTTTTCGCAAAGATCTGCTTGGAGTAGGTGCGCGCTGTCTCGAGAGAGAAGCCCAGCATCCGCGCACTCTCGGCCAAGGGCGTGCCGGCGCCGAGCGCGCGGACCAGCCGCGCCTCGGGGAGTGTGAGCCCGAAAAGCTGGGCAAGCGTGGCAGCCTCTGGCAGCGGCGCATCGGACCCGCGCAGATATCCGAGCGACGGCCCACCCCCGGCCGGCAGATGCAGCAAATGTACCCCGGCACCGCAGGCGTGAAGGCGCGGGGTATCCTGCGCTGGCAGTAAACGCGGCACATGAACGCCGGGTCGCGCGATCAGAGTTGCGGCGACAGCATCCTGATTGCACAACGCGCCTTGGGCATTGAACGACACTTGACCGATCTGCAGGCGTGCGAGGATCAGATGCGCCGACATCAGTTCCTGCGCCATGGCGCGGCGGTCCGAGGCGCATTCCAGAACCTGCTCCAGATGCGGCACAAGCCCTGAGAGGGCCGCGCTGTCGACCGCCCGAAACGCGCCGGCGCCGCTTTGGAGGGCCGTGTTGCGGCCCAGAACGAACCAGGCCACACGGGCTCCTGCCCGCAACCCGACCGCGCGCTGGTCGCGGCTGTCAGGCCGCGATCCACTGCCCGGGCGGCGCAGCCGCAACTCCTCGCCCGTATGGACCCGGTGCAGCCGCAGCCCGGCGAGTTCACGCGGGAGCTCGAAAGGCAACGGCCCATCCAGATCCCAGGCGCCATCGGGCATGTAGACCTGCGCCTCCTGTGCCGCGAAATCCTGTGCGAGCCTGCGCAAGAGACGGCGTTCGAACCCGTCCTGCGCGGCAAGACCGATCCGATAGAGGTCCTGCAAGAGCCGCGATGCGCCGGGGGCGATCATTAACCAGATTCCATCTCTTTACGCTCAACCCCCCATATGGGAGGTGAACCCGCTTCTAGCGCTGCGCTATGGATGCGCAAAGGGAAAAATGCGTTGAAAGAAGGAATTGCGATGTCGATTCGAACACTGACACATCTGCAGAGGCTGGAGGCCGAGGCGATCCACATCATGCGCGAGGTCGTCGCCCAGGCCGACAAGCCGGTGATGCTCTACAGTGTGGGCAAGGACAGCGCGGTGATGCTGCACCTTGCGAAGAAGGCCTTTTTTCCCGCGCCGCCGCCGTTTCCGCTTCTGCATGTCGACACGACCTGGAAATTCCGCGACATGTACGCACTGCGCGACCGTGCCGCCCGCAAGGCCGGGATGCAGCTGATCGTCTACCAGAACCCGGAAGCCGTGAAGCGCGGCATCAATCCGTTCGACCATGGCGGCGTGCATACTGACATGTGGAAGACCGAAGGGCTGAAACAGGCGCTCGACCTGCACGGGTTCGATGCCGCATTCGGGGGCGCGCGCCGCGACGAAGAGAAAAGTCGCGCCAAGGAGCGGATTTTCAGCTTCCGCACCGCAACTCATCACTGGGACCCGAAGAACCAGCGCCC
>SLKB01000181.1 GCA_007134805.1 Paracoccaceae bacterium | reverse complement strand
TTCCCAGCCGCTGGCGACGGGCACGATCCTCGCCTCCGGTACGCTGGGACAGATCATCCCGCCCTCCATCGTGCTCATCATCCTGGCCGACCAGCTCTCCTCGGCGGTGGACCAGGCCGGGCAGATGCGCACCCAGCTTTACCGCGACTCCACCGGTGCCTTCTCGATGCCGTCCGAGCTGGGGGTCAGCTCCACCTCCGCGGGCGACATGTTCATGGGGGCGCTGCTGCCGGGGCTGATCCTGGTGGCGCTGTATATCACCTTCGTTCTGATCTATGCGCTGCTGCGCCCGCAGAACGCACCGTCCGTCAGCACCGGCGAGGTCATGGACGCGGCCTTCTGGCGCCAAGTGGCGGTGGCGACGCTGCCGCCGCTGGTGCTGATCCTGCTGGTGCTGGGCTCGATCATCGCCGGCGTGGCCACGGTGACGCAGGCGGGCGCGGTGGGCGCTGCCGGCGCCACGGTGATGGCCGGCTACAAGCTGCACAGCGGGCCGGGGCGGTTCCTGCCCACCATCCTCGCGCTGGGCTCGGTGCTCGCGCTGGGCATCCTCGGCAATGTCTTCAACCTCAACGTCCGCCAGCTCGACAGCTCCGGCGACGCTTTCGGCGTCCTGCTCGCGGCCATCGCCACCTTCACGCTGATCTACGCCCTGGGCTGGAGCGCCTGGCGCACCTTCAAGGTCGACGAGACGCTGCGCGGCGTGATGATCGAGACCGCCAAGACCTCCTCGCTGGTGTTCATCATCCTTCTGGGTGCGGCCATGCTGATCTCGGCCTTCCGCGCCTTCGGCGGCGAGGCGCTGGTCAAGGAGTTCCTCACCGGCCTGCCCGGCGGCTTCTGGGTGCAGTTCCTGCTGGTCATGCTGGTGGTGTTCCTGCTGGGCTTCTTCCTCGACTTCATCGAGATCGCCATCGTCGTGGTGCCCATCGTGGCCCCCATCCTGCTGATGAACCCCGAGGCCAACGTCACCGCCGTCTGGCTGGGCGTGATGATCGGGCTGAACATCCAGACCTCCTTCCTGACACCACCTTTCGGGTTCGCGCTGTTCTATCTGCGGGGGGTGGCCGCGGCCTCGGTCAAGACCATCAACATGTACAAGGGGGTGATCCCCTTCATCCTGCTGCAGCTAGGGGCACTGGGCATCGTCGGCTTCAACCCGCAGCTGGTGAACTGGCTGCCCGCGCGGGTGTCGCTGCTGTCCGAAAACGCGCCCCCGCCGCGAAACCCGCGGCTGCAGGTCTGCGTCGAGGAGATGATGGCCCGCCAGATCCCCGAACGCGCGCCCCAGATCCGCGACCGCATCGCCGCGGTGGCCTCGGCCGATCTCGCGATCCTGCCAGATCAGCGCCGGCAGGCCCTGGAAACCGCGCTGGAGGACATGGAGCAGAGCTTCGCCCTCCTGTCCGAGTTCGGCGCCGCCACCGCCGCCATTGACGCGGCCACCCCCGACTACCGCCCGCTGCACCGGCAGGTGTCGCGGATCAACACCGACATCGGGCGGCTGGAGTTGCGGACCGAACGGCTGCAATCACGGCTACGCAACTACCGCGGCGACGACCCCGATGATGTGGCCATGCGCGACAGCATCGAGGCCGAGATCGACGACCTGCGCGCCGAACAGGACGCCCTGCGCGACAGCATCCCGGCCGAGTGGGAGGACCGGCAGGCGGAGTTCCAGGAACTGGTGCAGACCGAACAGACCTCCCGCATGGCCTTCCGCCGCGCGGCCGAACCCTCCTACGCCACCGTGCGCGACCTGAGCGCCGAGGCCGGCGACGCCGCCGCCATCGAGGCGATGATGGCGGATGTGGCGGGCCTGCCCCTCATGGTCGCCACCACCGACCCCGAGGAGGCCGCCGAGCAGGTCCAGGAGCTGGAGCGCCAGGTGGTCGACATCGCCGGCCATGGCGACCTGATCGGGGCTCTGTCGGGCCTGCGCCGCAGCCTGACCGGCCGGGGCGCCTCTGAGGAGGCCGCGCGCGACGCCGCCGACGAGGCCGTGGACATCTTCACCGCCGAGCTTGGCTGGCGCCAGGCCGCCGCCGAGGGCGACCTGCTGCCCGCGCTGGCCGCACTGGAGGAGGAGACGCGCCACACCATCGGCCTGCGCGAACAGGACCGCCTCAGCCGATCCCAGGCGCTGGAAATCGCGCGCTGCGTGGCCACCCACCGCGACGTCTCGCTGCGGTTCTGACACCTCCCCCCCGGCCACCCGGCCGGGGGCGTTGACGGCGCCGCCCGGGTGGTGCAGGGCAAGCGCCATGCTGGTTATCGACGATCTCAGCTTCTCGGTGGCCGGGCAGCCACTGTTCCAGGGCGCTTCGGCCCGGCTTCCGGCCGGCCACAAGGTCGGGCTGGTGGGCCGCAACGGCGCGGGCAAGACCACGCTCTTCCGCCTGATCCGGGGCGAGCTGACGCCCGAGGGCGGCCAGATCTCACTGCCCGCCCGAGCCCGCATTGGCGGCGTGGCACAGGAGGTGCCGTCCTCGGCCACCTCGCTGCTGGACACGGTACTGGCGGCCGACACCGAACGCGCCGCCCTGCTGGCCGAGGCCGAGACCGCCCGCGATGCCCACCGCATCGCCGAGGTGCAGACGCGCCTCGCAGACATCGACGCCTGGTCGGCCGAAGGGCGTGCGGCCACGATCCTCAAGGGCCTCGGTTTCGACAGCGCGGCGCAGGCCCGCCCCTGCTCGGATTTCTCGGGCGGCTGGCGGATGCGTGTGGCGCTGGCGGGCGTGCTGTTTGCCCAGCCCGACCTGCTGCTGCTGGACGAGCCCACCAACTACCTCGACCTCGAAGGCGCGCTGTGGCTGGA
>SLKB01000214.1 GCA_007134805.1 Paracoccaceae bacterium | reverse complement strand
GGCGCGCCGGCGATGGGCTCCAGCTCGACCGCGCCGATAAGGCCCATGTTGCGGATGTCGATCACATGCGGCTTGCCGCGCAGCGAATGCACGGCCTCCTGCCAGTAGGGGGCAAGCTCGGCCGCGCGCTCGAACAGGCCCTCCTCGCGGTAGGTTTCCAGCGTCGCGAGCCCCGCCGCCGAGGCGATCGGGTTGCCCGAATAGGTATAGCCGTGGAACAGCTCGATCAGATGCTCGGGCCCGGTCATGAACGCATCATGGATCTCTGCCGAGCTCAGCACTGCCCCCATCGGGATCACGCCATTGGTCAGCCCCTTGGCGCAGGTGATCATGTCCGGGAGCACATCGAAATGCTGCGCGCCAAAGGGGCTGCCCAGCCGGCCGAAGCCCGTGATCACCTCGTCGAAGATCAGCAGGATCCCGTGTTTCGCCGTGATCTCGCGCAGGCGCTGCAGATAGCCATTGGGCGGCAGCAGCACGCCCGTGGACCCTGCCACCGGCTCGACGATCACCGCAGCGATCGTGTCCGGTCCGTGCAGCGCCACGATCCGCTCCAGCTCCTCGGCCAGATGCGCGCCATGCGCGGGCTGGCCTTTCGTCCACTGGTTCTCGGGGATATGCGTGTGCGGCAGATGATCGACACCGGCCAGCAGGGTGCCGAAATGGCGGCGGTTGTTGACGATCCCGCCCACCGAGATGCCGCCGAAATTCACCCCGTGATAGCCCCGCTCGCGCCCGATCAGCCGCGTGCGCGCCGCATCACCGCGCGCGCGGTGATAGGCGATGGCGATCTTCAGCGCAGTCTCGACCGCCTCCGAGCCCGAATTGACGAAGAACGCGTGATCGATGCCCTCGGGCGCCAGATCGACCAGCCGGTTGGCAAGCTCGAACGCCTTCGGGTGGCCCATCTGGAAGGCGGGCGCGTAATCCAGCTCGGCCGCCTGTTGCTGGATCGCCTCGACGATCCTGGGGCGCCGGTGGCCTGCATTGCAGCACCACAGCCCCGCCGTGCCATCGAGGATCTGCCGCCCCTCCGCCGAGGTGTAGAACATCCCCTCGGCCGCAACCAGCATCCGCGGGGCGGATTTGAACTGCCGGTTGGCCGTGAACGGCATCCAGAAGGCGCGCAGGTCATTGGGTTTGGGGCGGTCGAGGGCCATGCGGGATCTCCGGATCGATTTGATCAAATCCGATTAGCAGATCCTGCCCGCTGCGCCAAGCAAAACCCCGCGCGGCCTCAGTAGACCCGATCCGGCAGCCAGAGCACCAGTTGCGGGAACAGGAACACCATCAGCACCGCCAGCATCTGCAAGGCCACGAAGGGAATGACGCCCTTGTAGATGTCGATGATCGTCACCTCCTTGGGGGCCACGCCCTTGAGATAGAAGAGCGAAAAGCCCACCGGCGGCGTCAGGAACGAGGTCTGCAGCACCACCGCGAACAGCACGATGAACCAGATCTGGTCAAAGCCCATCAGCACCACCACCGGCGCCACCAGCGGCAGCATGATCAGCGAAATCTCCAGCCAGTCGAGGAAGAACCCCGCCAGAAACGCGATGAAGAGGATCGTCAGGATCACCCCGTTGGGCCCGAACGGCAGCGATTGCAGCGACTGGGTGATGAAATCATCCCCGCCCAGCTGGCGCATCACCACCGCAAACATCGTCGCGCCCAGAAAGATGCCGAAGATGAAGGCCGTGGTCAGCGTGGTCTTCATGCCGACATCCTTCAGCACCTCCCAGCTCAGCCGCCCGTTGAGCGCCGCCAGCAGCGTCGCGCCAAAGGCGCCGACACCGGATGCCTCGGTCGGGGTGGCAAAGCCGAAAAAGATCGACCCCAGCACCGCAAAGATCAGCAACAGCGGCGGCAACACGGCCAGAAGCGTGTCGATGATCAGCTTGGCCGTGACCGGCGGCAGGTCCGTCGGCGCGGGTGCGAGCGTCTTGAACAACGTGGCCGCGCCCATGATGTAGATGATGTAGAACATCCCCAGCATCAGCCCCGGAATGAGCGCGCCCATGAACAGGTTGCCCACCGAGACCGACATCTGGTCTGCCATGATGATCAGCATGATCGAGGGCGGGATCAGGATGCCCAGCGTCCCGGCCGAGGCCACCACCCCCGAGGCGAAGCCCTTGTTGTAGCCCTGCTGCAGCATGATCGGCATCGACAACAGCGCCAGCAGCACCACCGACGCCCCCACGATCCCCGTCGAGGCCGCAAGCAGGATCCCGATCAGCACCACGCCCAGCGCCAGCCCGCCGCGGAAGCGCCCGAAAAGCTGGATGAAATTCGCCATCAGCTTCTCGGTGACGCCCGAGCGTTCCAGCATCAGCCCCATGAAGATGAACATCGGCAGCGCAACCAGGATCCAGTTCGACATCTGCCCCCAGATGCGCTGGACGAACACGCCGAAGATGCGCATGTCGGTCAGGAAATACGTGTCCCAGCCGAAGCTCTCGAAGCCCCAGATCGCGATGAAGCTGAAGGCGATGGACACACCCGCAAGCGCCCAGGCGACCGGGATACCGGTAAAGATCACCGCGATGAACGAGACAAGCATCGCCACGACGAGGATTTCGTTGGTTTCCATCCCTCAACCCTGTGTTGTTTCGGCAGGCTGCGTTGGCGCGCCGGTCATTCTGGTATGCGCCGCGCGCTCAGGACGTGAGCCGCGCGCGCGGGAAATTGAAAAGATAGGCCGTGACGCGCAGCAGGCGCGCGAAGGCCGCAAGCCCGATATAGGCGAAGGCGAGCACGATCACGCTCTTGATCATCCAGCGATTGGCCAGCCCCCCCGGGGCGGAAGAGCGTTCTCCGCG
>SLKB01000093.1 GCA_007134805.1 Paracoccaceae bacterium | reverse complement strand
GGCCAGTTTTCCGGGGCATCCGGGTCTTCGCAGGACATCTCGAGCGTGCCCGCCTTCAACTGCTCGGCGACATAGGCAGGGATCTCTTTGCCCGCCGCCTTGGCAGCCGCCGCCACTTTCAGCGGGTTGGTCTTCAGCTGCGGGGCAGAGGGCAGCCAGCCCATGCGTTCCGACCGGATATTGTAGTCGATCAGGCTCAGGCTTTCCCAATCACCCTCAGGGGCCGTGGGCGACAGGATTTCCTTGGCCGTCACTGTCTCGTAGCGCCACTGGTCGGTATGGGCATACCAGGCGGAGGTCGAGTTCATGTGCCGGGGTGGGCGCGCCCAGTCCAGCGCGAAGGCGAGCGCCGTCCAGCCGGTCTGCGGGCGCAGCTTTTCCTGCCCCACATAATGCGCCCAGCCACCGCCCGACTGGCCCACACAGCCGCACATCACCAGCATGTTGATGACCGCGCGGTAGTTCATGTCCATGTGATACCAGTGGTTCATCGCAGCCCCGATGATGATCATGGACTTGCCATCGGTCTTCTCGGCATTGCTGGCAAATTCGCGCGCCACATGGATGATCTTGTCGCGGCTGACGCCTGTGATGCGCTCGGCCCAGGCCGGCGAGAAGGGCACATCGGCGTTGTAGTCGTCGGTGACATGATCACCGCCCAGACCCCGATCGAGCGAGTAATTGGCGCAGAAGAGGTCGAACACGGTCGTCACCAGCGCCTCTGATCCATCGGCGCGCGTGATCTTCTTCACGGGCACATTGCGGGTCAGCACATCGCCGCGCGCGTCGTTTTCCCACTGCGTCGTGGCCATGCCGCCGAAATAGGGGAAATCGACGCCCACGACATCGTCGCGGTCCTCATCGAGGATCAGCGACAGCTTGGGCATGATCGCGGCGCCTTTCGCCTTTTCCTCAAGGTTCCACATGCCCTGCTCACCCCAGCGGAACCCGATCGAGCCATTGGGCGCGACCAGCTGGCCCGAGATCTCGTCAATGCAGATGGTCTTCCATTCGGGATTGTTCGCCTCGCCCAGGTTTTCGGCCAGATCCGAGGCGCGCAGCTGGCGGCCCGGCACATAGCCCTCGCCCCTCCTGTCGAGCTGCACCAGCATCGGCATGTCGCTGTATTTGCGCGCGTATTCCTCGAAATATGGCACTTGCCGGTCCAGATGGAACTCGCGCAGGATGACATGGCCAAAGGCCATCCCGAGCGCGGCATCGGTGCCCTGCTTGGCATTCAGCCAGACATCGCCGAATTTCGCGGCCTCGGAATAGTCGGGGCAGATCACGGCGGATTTGGTGCCGCGATAGCGCGCCTCAGTGTAGAAATGGGCATCCGGGGTGCGCGTCTGCGGCACGTTAGAGCCCCACAGAAGCAAGTAGCCCGCGTTATACCAGTCGGCCGATTCCGGCACGTCGGTCTGCTCGCCCCAGGTCATGGGCGAGGCGGGCGGCAGATCGCAATACCAGTCATAGAAGCTCATGCAGGTGCCGCCCAGAAGCGACAGGTAGCGCGAACCCGCCGCGTAGCTGACCATCGACATCGCCGGGATGGGCGAGAAGCCGAAGACGCGGTCAGGCCCGTATTCCCGGGCCGTGTAGGCATTGGCGGCCGCCGTGATCTCGGTCACTTCATCCCATGTGGCGCGCACGAAGCCGCCGGTGCCGCGCTTGCGGGTGTAGCTCGCGCGGGCGGCCGGGTCGGTCTGGATCGCCCTCCAGGCCTCGACCGGCGTCATGGTCTGGCGTTTCTCGCGCCACAGGCGCATCAGCGCACCGCGCACGAGGGGTGTCTTCACGCGGTTGGCGGAATACAGATACCAGCTGTAGGACGCCCCGCGCGCACAGCCGCGCGGTTCATGGTTGGGCAGATCGGGGCGGGTGCGCGGGTAATCGGTCTGCTGGGTTTCCCAGGTCACGATGCCCGACTTGACGTAGATCTTCCACGAACAGGACCCGGTGCAGTTCACACCATGGGTCGAGCGGACGATCTTGTCGTGGCGCCAGCGCTCACGATACACCTCTTCCCAGTCGCGGCTCTCGATCGTGGTCTGGCCGTGACCGCCCGAAAACGTGTCCTTGCGGTTGGATTTCAGAAAGTTCAGCCGGTCAAGCAGATGGCTCATCGCTGTCTCCATTCAGAGTTTGGGGGAGTGCGGGCGCAACCCTGCGCCCGCTCGAGTTGGGCGATCAGGGGTTTTTCACGTAGGCGTTGGGCCTCAGGTAGAACCACCAGTTCAGGATCAGGCAGAGCGCGTAGAACACGGCAAAACCGTACATCGCATTTTCCGGGGTTCCGCCGCGCACCTGCTCGCCGATGATGATCGGGGCGACGAAGGCGCCATAGGCGGCCACCGCCGAGGTCCAGCCCAGCACCGGGCCGGCCTGCTCGCGGTTATAGATCACGCCGATGGTGCGGAAGGTGGACCCGTTGCCGATGCCGGTCGCCGCAAAGATGACCAGGAACAGCAGGATGAAGATGAAGAAATACTGTTCAGGCGTCTGCGACTGATAGGCCAGCATCATGACATAGCCCACTGCAGCCGAGGCAATGACCATCACCGCAGCGACCCATTGCGTCACGATCGAGCCGCCGAACTTGTCCGACAGCCAGCCCCCCGGCGGGCGGATCAGGGCGCCGATGAAGGGGCCGATCCAGGCATAGGTCAGCGCGCTTGGGGCATTGGGGTTGGCAACCCGCTCCATGACGCCGTCAACCTCGACATTGGTGAAGCCGAAGATCACCGTGATGCCGAGCGGCAGCGCCATCGAATAGCCGATGAACGAGCCGAAGGTCAGGATGTAGAGCACCGTCATCGACCAGGTGTGCTT
>SLKB01000296.1 GCA_007134805.1 Paracoccaceae bacterium | reverse complement strand
CTGCACATCAACAGGACCCGCGATCCATCAATCATCTGCTCTCACCCTCTCATCTCGCGCCTGATACGGCAGGTTCAGCCTGCCTGGTTTCCAGATCCGGTGCTACTGGCCCATCCCTTCGACCAGCGGCACGAAACGGACAGCGCGTAACTCTTCATATTCAAACCCTGCCTCGGTTCGCAAGACGCGGATCAGGGTCTGCACGGTATCCGACTGACCCACTGGTATGACCATGATACCCCCAACCCGCAACTGCGCCAAGAGCGGCCCCGGAGGGTCTTCGGCAGCCGCAGTCACGATAATGCGATCAAAGGGCGCAAGATCCGGCAGGCCATGGCTCCCATCCGAGACAATGCAGGTGATATTCGCAAGCCCCAGCGCGTCAAAGACCTTCTGGGCCCGCTGCGCCAGCGCGCGATGCCGCTCGACCGTGTAGACGCGGCGCGCAAGCACGCTCAGGATCGCGGCCTGGTAACCCGATCCGGTGCCGATCTCGAGCACCTTGTCGCGCGTGCCAACCCGCAGCGCTTCGGTCATCAGCGCCACGACTGAGGGCTGGCTGATCGTCTGGCCGCAGGCGATGGGCAGCGGCGTGTCCTCATAGGCGCGTTCGATGAAGATGCCCGTGACGAAGGCGCGCCGGTCAATCTTCTCCATCGCCGAAAGGACCCGGCTGTCGGTCACCCCGCGCGACCGGATCGTATAGATGAAGCGCATGCGCGCCTCAGTCAGATCCGCGCTCTCGGTCATTTCAGCGCCTCAGCGACTGCGTCGAGTGCATCATGGGCCGTGAGATCCGCGCGCATCGGCGTGATCGATATATACCCTTCGAGGTTGACGGCCGCATCAGTGCCCGGTGCGGTCGGCATGTGCTGCGGTCCTCCCTTAATCCACAGGAACTTGCGGCCCGACGGAGAGATATGCGGCTCGACCCCGAAAAACGTGTCGGTCCGGTAGCCTTGGCGCGCGACCTTCAGGCCTTTCACATCGCCCTGCGCGACAGGGGGGAAATTCACATTGTAGAACAGCCGGTAATCGCCCTTGTCCCAGATCGCATCGCGCAGCAGTTTCTCGACCACAGCCTGACCGTGCCCGACTGCTGCGTCGAAGATCGAGGGCAGATCTTCCGAGAGCGGCCCCATGTATTGCGACAGCGCGATCGCGGGCAGCCCTTGCAGTGCAGCTTCCATCGCGCCGCCGACTGTGCCGGAATACATCACATTCTCGGCCGAGTTGTTGCCCCGGTTCACGCCCGAGAGCACGAGATCGGGGCGCGCGCCCTGCAGCACATCATAGAGCCCGGCCAGCACGCAATCGGCGGGCGAGCCTTCGGCCGCAAACCGGCGCGGGGCCAGTTTCGCGATCATCGTGGGATGAGTGTAGCTGATGCAATGCCCGACGCCCGATTGCTCGAAGGCGGGGGCGACCACCCAGACTTCGCCTTGGGGGCCGGCGACCGCGGCGGCGATCTTCTCCAGCACTGCCAGGCCTGGTGCATTGATCCCGTCATCATTGGTCACCAGAATACGCATGCCGACTCCGTCTGAGGGGTTTCACCCTGCTTAGAGCAGCCATGCAAAGGCGACAAGTCTCTCAGGTCGCATAGTTTGGATTGCGCGGCAGATTGGGTGAGGCGAGAGAGTTTTTCGCCTGCCTCTGTTCGACCGCGGCGTGGATTTCCGCGTCCATCGGTACGACCCGACGCCGCCAGAGCGGCAGATACAGGCCAAAGATGCCCGCCGATGCAAGATCGGGCCGCGTTCTGCGCGGGAGCAATCCACTGAACATCCAGCCCAGATGCAGGGAGTCTTGTGCGCGCGCCATCGGGTCAGGGGCGATATACCGGTCGGACGGGCCGCTGCCTTGCTGCCCGTAGACGATCCGGTTGATGACCGAGGTCCTGTATCGCACGCCAAGTGCGCGCGTCTCGCCGATCATCCAGTCGAGCGCCACCTTGCCCAGCCCCGAGGCCGCTTCCGGATAGCCGCCGCCGACATCGGAATGGACGCCTGCGAACCACAGTTCGCGCAGATCCTGCGGCCGCGCGGCCCCGCGCCTGAAGCGATTGCCGAAACATTGTTGACCCGCTGGCCACAAGAGCGGCTGATAAAGGGCGCGCCGCTCGTCAAGGGCTACGGCGTGGCGCACGGCTGCGACCGAGGGGTTGATGCTGGTACTGGCATGCGCCCGGAATCGCGGCCCGTGGCGCCCCCATTCGAATACCGAACTGACCGTGTCGAAAAGCCCGAGACATTCAATCGGGACGATATCGGGGCGAAGCACGCGGTACCAGAGGTTCATCTCGTCCCAATCGCCCGCGGCGCCCGGCACCTCGGCCACGCCCTTGTAGGCGCGAAACGCCTGATCGAGGAGGTTGAGATGCCGCGGTGCCATCAACCCGAAGGCATTGAGAAACCCCGCCAGCACCCGCGCCGTGTAGGCCCCGCGCGAGAAACCGAACATCACCACCCGGTCTCTCGGCTGCACCCGCCTTCCGGCCCTTTTTCCATTGTCGTAATTGGCGACGAGGAAGCGGTAGGCCTCTTTCACATTCTGGTCGAGCCCCCAGCCCGTGGCCCTGTCCAACCCCTCACGCACGCGCTGGCGGGCGTGAAAGATCGATCTGTCTCCGCCAAAAGTGCCGACCCCGGGGCTGTACCAGACGAGTTGGTGGTCCGACTTTTCCAGACAGCCGTAAAGCCGCAGGATGTTGCTGCGATTATCGCGCACTGTGTTCGCGGTGCCATCGAAGAGCAGGATGATTGTCTTGTCCATGCGCGCCTCGCTCCGAAGTTTCTCACGACGTAGCATGAACTTGTGGCTTGCGTCATCGTTTGTTGAATATTATTTGCCGTCTCGTGATGCGGAGGGCCGGATGGTCGCGTGCATGCCCTTGCTGGGAGTGCGCGAGGAAAGTCCGGGCTCCAAGAGGCGAGGGTGCCGGGTAACGCCCGGCCGGGGCAACCCGAGGGAAAGCGCCACAGAGAACAGACCGCCCAAGGCTTGCAAGGCCAAGGGTAAGGGTGAAACGGTGGGGTAAGAGCCCACCGCGGGACGGGTAACCGGACCGGCATGGCAAGCCCCACCCGGAGCAATGCCGAATAGGGACCTTGCGCAGTCATCGCTCATCGAGCGGATTGCAGGGCAGCCTCTGCCCAAGGTCCGGGTTGGCAGCTGGACCCTGTCCGTGAGGGCAGGGCAAGATGAATGACCATCGACAGGGGCGTCCGCGCCCCTCGAACAGAACCCGGCTTACAGGCCGTCCGCATCACACGTAATGCCCCGGTTCAGCGGCTTTTAACGATTTTGCCCGATACCCTGTCGTGATGCGATCCCATGATCGCGGCTGTTCGGGAAAAACCGGGGCGACACCAGCCATGCATTTCGACAGGAGCGCCCATATGGCGTCGGGCCTTGATGTGGTCCCACCGCCCGCACGCTTGAGGTTGCAGCCCTCGGCATTTGTCATGATCGCAGACAGGGGCGAGGCGACCCTGATGCTGGGTGCCTTCGTCTTGTCCTTCTGGCATATGGGCCTGCATCTGGCCCCGCTACCTGTCGGTGGGGCGTGGCTGCTTGCCGGGCTTGCGCTGTTCTGGGCGTTTCGCGCCTGCGCGAGGCCGCGTGACGGCAGTATCCTGGGCGGTTACGAGCAGGGTGCGCGCCCGGCCCGACAGGCGCTGCGCGCCGCCGCGATCATCCTGCCGCTCGTGCTCGGGCCTGTATATGGGCTGTTCGGGCCGCAGATGGCGTCCAAGGTGATCGTAGTCCTGCTTCCCGCAATGGCCCTGAGCCTGCTCTGGCGTCTGCTCATAGGTGGCGCGGTCCCGCCCCTTGTCCGACGCGGGCGGCTGGGGCTTTGGGTGGCCATCCTCGGCGGCGGGCGCGAGGCGCAGGAGACCCTGCAGCACTTGCGGGCCTTGCGGGGACAAGGGGTGCATTGTCTGGGCATGTTCGATGATCGTGACCCCCTGCGCTCTCCGGCCATTGTCGAAGGCGTGGTGAAACTGGGTGGCATTGCGGATTTACCGGTTTTCCTGCGCCGTGTGCCGCTCGATCTTGTGATCGTGACAATCCCGCCCGCGGCCGAAGGCCGGATCCTGCAGATCCTTTCGACACTCTGGGCCCTGCCAGTGGATATCCGGCTTGCGCCCTCGCGCACGGGCCTTATGTATCGCCCGGGCACCTATCGCTGGCTGGGCAAGCTTGCGCTGCTGGATCTGTTCGACCGCCCGCTGCGCGGCCAGGACGCGCTGATCAAGCGCGGCTTCGATTTGGTGCTCGGGGCCTTCTTGCTCGGGCTTGTGGGGCCGGTCATGGCGCTGATCGCACTGATGATCCGGCTGGACAGCGCCGGGCCGGTCTTCTTCTGCCAGATGCGCGAGGGGTTGAGCGGCGAGCCGATCCGCGTCTGGAAATTCCGCACCCTGCAACACCATGCCGCCGACCTTGCGGGGGCTGTCTCGGTGACCGCAGATGACCCGAGGGTGACGCGGGTGGGGCGCGTCCTGCGGCGCTATTCGCTCGACGAATTGCCTCAGATCTTCAATGTTCTGGGCGGGTCGATGTCGCTTGTCGGACCGCGCCCGCATGCACTGCACGCGCGCAACGGAGATCTGGAATTCGCACCGCTCGTCCAGCGATACGGTGCGCGGCATCGGGTGAAGCCCGGAATGACAGGGCTCGCTCAGGTCAAGGGGTTTCGCGGTCCTGTCCAGTCGCCCGAAGAGATTCGCGACCGTGTCGCGCAGGACATCGACTATATCGACACATGGTCGATCCTCCTGGATCTGCGGATCCTGCTGATGACACTGCCTGCAGTCGTGAGCGGGAAAAACGCGGTCTGAGCGGCCGAATTGCGCCGCCCGCAGTTGACACTTGCCAGAACGACGGTAGAAGGCGGAGAGAATTCACGGGTGCAGGCGCCAAGCCTGTCGCTTGCATTTGGAGTAGACGCAATGGCGAAGCCGACAACGATCAAGATCCGCTTGAACTCGACCGCCGGGACCGGACATTTTTATGTCACAAAAAAGAACGCCCGGACCATGACCGAGAAGATGACAGTCCGCAAATACGATCCGGTCGTGCGCAAGCACGTCGAATACAAGGAAGGCAAGATCAAGTGATCTTTTTGACCTGTCACTGACCTGACCCGGGACCGGATGACCAAAGCCGCGCGGAAGCCTCCTGCGCGGTTTTTTCCGCGGTGCCCGCTTGCGGCCCCACCATAGAAAACGGGGCGCGCTTCCATTGCAGCCGCGCCCCGTTCGAAGTCAAGCGATCCCAAGGTCAGCCCGGGTTCTGCTCTGCAAAGCGCGCGTCGATTTCAGCCGCGAGATCAGGATCAGTGGTCGCGGCTTCACCAATAGCGATATATTCGTCAACCGTGATGTCTGGCGTATCTTCAACGGCCTGAAGGATTGCCGCGTCAGCCTCTTCGACGATCTGCATCTGCTGCTCTTCGCTCTCGGCGGCCTGAAGCTGGGCGATATAGGCGTCGCGCACTTCCGATACGGCAAGTGCGGCAATGATGAAGGCGTCGATCTTGCCGTCCTCGCTTGCAACGGCGACCCCGTCGATCTGGTCCTGCGCCATCGCGGTCGTTCCGATCACTGGCGTCACGGCAAGCCCTGCGGCCAGAATGACAGAGCTGAGTGTCCGTTTGATCGTCATGTGTCTCTCCTGTTTCCAATTGGGTCGAGGGGAAAACCCCTCGCTCTCGCTACGGGGTTTCCCCCTCGCTCCCGGTACATTTAGGCGCCCCTGTCGCGGCGTTCAAACGCATAGGCAAGAAACTGCTGAATTTACCTTGGGTTAACGGCCGAAGCTCAGGTTGTCAGCGCCCCAACTCGTTGATCCCTTGCGATAATCCTTCCAGAGTCATGGGCACCATTCGCCCCTCGAAAATGGTCTCGATCATGCCGATGGATTGGGTGTAGCGCCAGTGTTGCCGCAGGGTCGGGTTGATCCAGAGATGGTCCGGCCATTGCGTGCGCGCGCGGCGCAGCCAGATCTCGCCGGGTTCCTCGTTCCAGTGCTCATTGGCGCCGCCGGCCATCACCACCTCATAAGGTGACATGGACGCATCGCCCACGAAGATGCATTTCCAGTCATGCCCGTAGTTTCGCAGAAGATCCCATGTCGAAACCCGCTCGGTCCAGCGGCGTGCATTGTCGCGCCAGACGAATTCATAGAGGCAATTGTGGAAGTAATAGTGCTCGAAATGCTTGAATTCCGCCTTCGCGGCGCTGAACAACTCTTCCACGGCGCGGACATGGTCATCCATTGAGCCGCCGATATCGAGCAGCAAGAGAACCTTGACCGCGTTGCGTCGCTCTGGTCGGGTCTTTACGTCGAGCCAGCCCTGCTCGGCGGTCGCACGGATCGTCCCTTCGAGATCAAGCTCATCCACGGCGCCGTCGCGCGCCCATTGCCGCAGCCGTTTCAGCGCGATCTTGATGTTTCGGGTGCCCAACTCGACCGTGTCGTCGAGGTTGCGAAATTCGCGCCGATCCCAGACCTTGACGGCCTTGCGGTGGCGTGAGCCGTCCTGCCCGATCCGCACGCCTTCAGGGTTGAAGCCATAGGCGCCGAACGGCGAGGTGCCGGCGGTACCGATCCATTTGTTGCCGCCCTGATGACGGTCCTTCTGTTCGGCCAGCCGTTGCCTGAGCGCATCCATCAGCGCCTCGAACCCGCCCATCGCCGCGATCTGCGCGCGCTCGTCCGCGCTCAGGTGCCGCTCGGCCAGCCTCTCGAGCCAGTGGCTGGGCAGGTCCAGGGCCTCGAGGGCCTGCTCGACGCTGATCTCTTCCAGTCCCTGAAAACTTGCAGCAAAGGCGCGGTCGAAGCGGTCGAGATGGCGCTCGTCCTTCACCATCGTCACGCGCGCAAGATAGTAGAACCCCTCGATATCGAAATCGACGAGCTCTGCGCTGACCCCCTCTAGGAAGCCCAGGTATTCCCGCAGCGTGACTGGCACCTGATGCGCGCGCAGATTCTGGAAGAATGGCAGGAACATTGGCTAAAGCACCCGCTCAAGCCCGATCGTCGCAAAAAGTCCGATCAAACCGCCGACAATCCCGCCAACAGCAGCGAATTGGGCAATATCCTTGCGGTTGCCGCCGCGGCTTCGCGCTGTGCGCGCGCCGTAGAGTCCCCCCGCCAAGATTCCCAGGATCACGATCATCTAATGTTCATCCTCCGCCCGTGTCACGGCGCGACGTGAGCGCGCCAATCTCGGCCTGGCGCGCCTCGAGTGCGCGCTGCGAGCCAAAACCGAAGATCGCGAAAGCCTCGCTTTCCCGACGCAGGCGCGCGGCAGTGCTGGGCCGGCCCATACGCGCCATCGCTTCGGCGCGCAACAGCATCAGCGTCGAGAGGAGCGCGCCATTCTCGCTGCGCCGTGCAGGCTCCATAGCGTTGTCGGTCAGGCGGATGACCAGTTGATCCTGCCCCGCTGCGAGGGCCTGTGCAGCGAGGTGCATCTCCATATGCGCGCGCGGCACTTGCCCGCCAGGAATGTTGTCGTAGATCGCGGCGGCCTGAACCAGCGCAGTCAGCGCATCCTCGCCGCGCGATGCGGGCGCAAACCGCCCAGCAAGAAAGAGGCTGAACGCAAGACGCTCGTCTTGCCAACCCGCATCCGTCGCGATCCGCAGGGCCCGGCGCGCGGCGTCAAAGCTGCGGCGGCGCCCGGGCTGACCGAGCGCATCCTCGACCGCATCCGTCCAGGCGCGCGGCGTCGGGAGCGGGTCGAGGGGCTGCTGCTGCCCGGCCCCGCCGGGATTGAGACGCCGCAGGATCCTTGGCAACAGGCGCGCGACCTCATCACGCGACATGCCGGGGCGCAGCGCCGGATCGTACCAGACACGCAGCACGAGCATGTCGAAGCCGGTAAGCGCTGTCTGGAAATTATCGTCATTCATGACCGTTTCACCGATCCGGTAGAGGTCATTGAGCGGCCCGAGCGCCTGCGCCACTTCCTCATGCAAGCAATCGCGCATCTCCTGCACAGTCGCATCCGCAGGCGCTACGACAAGGGCTCTCTCGCGCGTGACGACCTGCGCCCAATCGAGCCGCGGGGACAGCGGCGCGGCCACGAACTCGTTGAAACTCTCGACATTCGGGAGCACGAAGCACGCGGCACCAGCGACAGTCCGGCGCATGGCAGCGCGAGGGATGAACTCGACGATGACCTCGGCAGATCCGTTGGTGCGACTGATATCGATGCCGGCCTCGCGGCGCATCCGGTCTATCATGCGATCCATCTCGACAAACGCAAGCGGCGGGATCTGGCCCGTAAGGCGCACTCTGACCGGCCCCTCGAAGCGCGAGAATTGCGGGATCTCGCGTCCGGATTCAAGCCGGAAGCCAAGCTCGAGGATATCCTCGGCGATCTGCGCGTTGCTGCGCGCAGGCGGGAACGGCCGCGGTGGGCCAAACAATTCGGCCGAGCTGATGGCCCGCGTCTGCAGCGACAGATCGACCGGGCGCAGCGGTGGCTCCGGTGCGCTGGCGCAAGCCGCTAGTGCAAGCGCGCCAAGGAGGTGAAGGCCGCGCCTCATGCCGGGCGTTGATACTTGATGAAAGGGGTCAGGGCGCCAATGTCGTCATAGAGTATCCGGGCCGGGTGATTGAACTCTTGAGTTGTCCAGTAGACCCCGGGCACGCCGCGCGCATCCGCTGACGCGTAGACTGCCTTGATCAGCGCGCGGCCGACCCCCGCGACGCGTGCCTCGGGCGCAGTGAAGAGGTCTTGCAGGTAGCAGATCCCCTCGGGACGCCAGCAGTGCGCATGAAAGAGGTAGTGCACAAGCCCTGCCGGCTGCCCTTCCTTGAGGGCCAGATAACCCGAAGGACTGGTCGGATCGTCAGAGAGGAGCGCCGTGAAAGTGTGCTCATAGACTGTCTCGGGCAGGCGCGTCTCGTAGAAGTCGAGATACCCTTCCCACAGCGCGGCCCAGGCCTCCCGGTCGTCTGCGCGCAACTCCCTGATCTCGATACCATCGGCCATTATGCTCAACGCCCCTGCCTGCGTGCCATGAAGGCGAGCCGCTCGAAGAGATGGACGTCCTGCTCATTCTTCAGCAGAGCTCCATGGAGTTTCGGCAGCGCATTCGCTCCATCCCGTCGCAAGTCTTCGGGTGAGAGATCCTCGGCGAGGAGCAACTTCAGCCAGTCGAGCATTTCCGAAGTCGAGGGTTTCTTCTTGAGCCCCGGCGTTTCGCGGACTTCGAAGAATTGCGTCAGCGCGGCCTGCAGAAGCGTGGGTTTCATATCCGGAAAATGGACATGGACGATTGCGCGCAGGGTCTCGGGGCAGGGGAAGCGGATATAGTGGAAGAAACAGCGCCGCAGGAACGCGTCGGGCAGGTCCTTCTCATTATTCGAGGTGATGATGACGATCGGGCGGTGGCGGGCCCGGATCGTTTCGCCCGTCTCGTAGACGAAGAACTCCATCCGGTCGAGTTCCTGCAGCAGATCGTTCGGGAATTCGATATCGGCCTTGTCGATCTCATCGATCAGAAGGACGACGCGCTCGTCCGCCTCGAACGCTTGCCAGAGCTTGCCCTTGCGGATGTAGTTGCGCACATCGGCCACGCGTGCATCGCCCAACTGGCTGTCGCGCAGCCGACTGACAGCGTCATATTCGTAAAGCCCCTGATGCGCGCGCGTCGTCGATTTGATCGACCATTCGATGATTTTCAGCCCCAGCCCCAGCGCGACCTGCACCGCAAGCTCTGTCTTGCCTGTGCCAGGTTCGCCCTTGACCAGAAGGGGGCGCTGTAGTGCCACAGCCGCGTTGACGGCGATCTGAAGATCATCGCTGGCAATATAGCGATCGGTCGAAGTGAACCGCATCCTGTCGATCCTGACTCTGTAAAGCGGTCACCCCCGCAAGTTAGTCTTACCTAACGTGGCACGGCAGCAGCGACAAGCCGTTGCGGGCCGCAGCTGAGGTTGGATTAGTGCAAACGCGCAAAAGCACGTGACAAGGCGCAGCGCTTGGGCTATCCCGCCCGCGAGGGCAGGACGTAGGTGGAAAGTGACTTCAGTATCTAAACGTTATGATCCAATGAAACCAGAGGAGCGGGGCATGAAACCAGAGACCTTTTTGCCGGAAGATTACCGTCCGGCGGAAGACGAGCCGTTCATGAATGAGCGCCAGATTGCATATTTTCGGCGCAAACTTTTGGTTTGGAAGGAAGATATTCTCAAGGGCAGCCAGGAAACTCTGGTCGAACTGGCAAACAGCAGCCGCAATATTCCCGATGTGGCTGATCGTGCCTCCGAGGAGACGGATCGCGCACTCGAATTGCGCACCCGCGATCGTCAGCGCAAGCTGATCTCAAAGATCGATGCGGCGCTGCGCCGGATCGAGAATGGCGAGTTCGGCTATTGCGAAGTGACGGGTGAGCGGATTTCGCTCAAGCGGCTCGATGCCCGCCCGATCGCGACCATGACCTTGCAAGCCCAGGAAGCACATGAGCGCAAGGAGCGTGTGCATCGCGACGACTGATCTCGACAGGGCCGAGGCTCTGGCAGCGGCGAAATGACGCTTAGAGGCTGTGAAGTTCTGATCATCGGCGGCGGCGTCGCGGGGCTTGCCGCCGCGGCCGCTTTGATCCAGCGCGGGGCCCGTGTTCAGATCTGTGAAGCGAGCGCGGATTTCGGGCAGGTCGGCGCGGGTCTTCAGATCAGTCCGAACGGCGCGCGTGTGATCGACGCGCTTGGCGGGCGAGGAGGGCTCACGAGAATTGCGATGCGCAGTGCCGCTGTCCGACTGCGCGATGGGCGCACGGGTCGGCCAGTGCTCGATCTCGATCTCACGGACGCCGGGCCGGGCTTTCACCTGATCCACCGTGCGGATCTGATCGATCTTCTCGTGGGGCTTGCCGATGGGGCCCGGATCCGGCTCGGTACCTCGGTCACGGCCGTGGATCTTTTGAGCACGCACCCCTCTGTCACGCTAGCGACTGGCGAGAAGCTTACCGCAGACCTCATTCTCGGCGCAGACGGGCTGCATTCGCGTGTGCGCCCGGCCCTGCAGCCCCGCGAGATGTCACCCGGCTTTACAGGTCAGGTTGCCTGGCGCGCCTTGATCCCGACCGGCAGCACGCAGCCTGACGCGGTGG
>SLKB01000075.1 GCA_007134805.1 Paracoccaceae bacterium | reverse complement strand
GTCAGGTCATAGGCGGCGGTGGTGCCCTTCATCAGCATCTCCACCGCGCCGACATAGGTGCCCAGATACTTGTCCTCCAGCAGCCGCCCGCCGCTGATCCAGGGCCCGGCGTTCAGCAGCAACTCAAGCGTCCACAGGTCGCCCATCCCCTTGCTGAGGACACCATGCCCATGGGTGTGGGCGTTGATCAGACCCGGATGCAGGAGCCGCCGATCCGCGTCGATCACCGCCGCGCCCTCGGGGGCGGGCATCCCCGGCGCACCGATGGCGGCAATGCTGTCGCCTTCGATCAGGATGTCGGCCGGGTGGGCGGTGCCGGCGGCGATGTCGATCAGCTGGCCGCCGCGGATGATCTTGGGTCGGGTCATGGGGTTCTCCGGTGGGAATGTCGTCGGTTCGGGGCCGCGGCATCGGCGCAGGCCCCGGTCACTGCCGCACCTCATGGGCGGCCCAGGGGAAGAAGACCCGCTCGACCAATGCCACGATCTGGAACAGCAGGATGCCGAACAGCGACAGCACCATCAGCGCAGCCCAGGCCAGCGGCACCTGAAAGAAGGCGGTGGAGGTGACGATCAGATAGCCCAGACCACGGTCGGCGTTGACGAACTCGGCCACCACCGCGCCGACCACGGACAATGTGATCGCCGCTTTCAAGCCCGAAAAGATGAAGGGCACCGCATAGGGCAGGCGGATGCGCCACAGCTCCTTCCACCGGCTGGCGCGGCAGGCCCGGCCCAGCTCCAAGAGCTCGGCCGGTGCGGATTTCAGCCCCGCGGCGGTCGCCAGAACCAGCGGAAAGAACGCCACGAGGAAGGTGATGACCACCCGCGGAAGCTCGTTGGCGCCCAGGATCACCACGAGGATCGGCGCCAGCGCCACCTTGGGGATCGACTGCGTCAGCACCAGCATCGGATAGATCGTGTTGGCCATGGTCCGCGACGAGGTGATCGCCACGGCAATCGGCAGGCTCAGCAGGATCGACGCGGTGAAGCCCAGCAGCACCGTGCGCGCGGTGGCCATTGTGTGCCCGGCCAGCATGGCGGAATTGTCCGTCGCCGCAGTCCAGATCGCGCTGGGGGCCGGCAGGATGAACCGCGGCACCGAGAACGCCCAGACCGACGCCTCCCACACCGCGAACAGCACCACCAGGATGGCGATGGGGGCGCCGGCCTCCTGCGCCCAGGCGGGGGGGCGGAACGGCTTACGCGGCCGCCCGGGCGCGGTTTCCGAAGATGAGGGCACGGATGCGTTGGCTGCAGTCCTGGAAGTGGTCATGGGATTCCATTCCGAAATGGCGCGGACGCGGCAGGTCCACGTCGATGATCTCGGCCACGCGGCCAGGGCGGGCGGACATCACCACCACCTGGTCGGCCAGCAGCACGGCCTCGGAGATCGAGTGGGTCACGAACACGATGGTCTTGGGCCGCTCGGTCCAGATGCGCAGAAGCTCCAGCGTCATCTCCTCCCGCGTCAACGCGTCGAGCGCGCCGAAGGGCTCGTCCATCAGCAGCACGGCCGGATCATGCACCAGCGCCCGGCAGATGCCGGCGCGTTGCTGCATGCCCCCCGACAGCTCGCGCGGGTAACTGCCCTCGAACTCGGCCAGCCCCGCCAGCTTCAGCAGCGCCCGCGCCCGCTCCACCGAAGCGTCGGTGCAGATGTTCATCATGCGCGACGGGAACAGCACATTGTCCAGAACCGTCGCCCATGGCAGCAGGGTCGGGGCCTGGAACACGATCCCGGTTTCGGCGCGTGGCCCGTCCACGGGTCGGCCATCTATGGTGACGCCACCGTCGCTGGGGGCGATCAGCCCGCCGATCAGCCGCAGCAGCGTGGACTTGCCGCAGCCCGACGGGCCCACCAGACAGACGAAGCGGTTGCGCCCGATTTCCAGCGACACGTCGCTGAGCGCGACGACGGGGGTGTCGTCGCGCCCGGAAAACCGCTTGGAGACAGCATCGATGGAGATCACCGACCCGGCCTCAGCTGTCGGGCCGCAGCGCCGGGGCGTAGACCTGCCAGAAGTCCCAGCCGGCATCGAGCTCTTGGGCGTTGGCGACCTCGGTCCAGGTGGCCTCGGCGCGTTCGGGCGACACGCCCCCCATTCCGAACTCGGCGCTGTGGTCGTTGAACACGAATTCCAGCGTCGCCGACAGCGAGCCCATGCAGTCGTCGAACGCCACCTCGGGCACGCGCTTGACATGCAGCTCGCAGGCCTCGGCCGGGTTGTCGCGGGCCCATGCGAAGGCGGCATGGACGGCCGTGACGAAGCGTTCCACCAGTTCGGGGTCTTCCTCGATCAGCCGGTCGGACGCGATCAGCGCCGCGGAATAGATCGCGAATCCCACCTCGACGAAGGGCAGCACGACGATGCTTTCCCCGGCGCTTTCGGCGGCCTTGTTCTGGAAATAATGGTGGACCGAGAAGAACGGCGCCGCGTCGATGTTGCCCGCGATCAGTTGCGTGGCCATCGCGCCGCCATCCATGTTGACCCAGCGGATGCGGTCGGGGTTGGTGCCCGAGGCGGCGGCGATGGACGGGAAATAGACCCGGTGGCTGTTGCCCGGCGTGATCCCGATGCGCTTGCCCTCCAGATCGCTGAAATCGGTGATGCCCGAGCTTTCAAGCACGAACAGCGAATGCGGCGAATGGGTGTAGAGGGTGGAAATGACCTGGACCGGCACGTTCTCGCGCGCGCGGGCGGCGATCAGGGCACCGATGTCGGCCACCCCGAAGTCGAAGCTGCCGGCCGCGAGCTTCAGCACGGTGTCGCCCGAACCATAGCCGCGGGTGATCGTGATGTCGAAGCCGTGATCGGCAAAGATGCCCTTCTC
>SLKB01000333.1 GCA_007134805.1 Paracoccaceae bacterium | reverse complement strand
ACAGGCTGGCCCGAAACTGTAATCTTGCGCGGCGTGCCGGTTGTTGAGGGCGGGACGATGACGGCGCGTGCCATGGGAATCGAAGTTCCTCGACGCGGCGCATAATCCGGATCGCGCTGGGGCTCAGTTGATAACCCCCGCCGAAGAAAGTCGTTCTTTCGACGGTGTGTTGATTGTCACTGAGACCTGACCCGGCATTGTCACCGAGATCGGCCCCACCGACAGCGTGGGCGCGCTGGGTGACGCGGGCCTGATTGCGCTTTTGTGCAATGATGCGGATCTGTCGTAAAAGGATGAAACCTGGCAGGTTGCGGGCGACCCGATGGAGGGCGCGCTGCTGGCGTTTGCCGCAAAGACGGGGGCCGAAGCCACAGGCTGGACCCGCCAAGACGAGATACCCTTCGACGCCGCCCATCGTTATGTGGCGGTATTGGTCGAAGGGCCGGACCAACAGCGACTGGTTCTGGTCACATGCATGGGAGCAGAACTGCTGGAAATGACTAGCCATGAACGGGCGGTGTTACGTCACCGGGTTGCGGAGGAAGGAGATCCTGGGGCGGGTCTGGAAGCGGATCTGGCGCTGGGTCGGGAAACGTATCCGGGTTTGGCTGGTCCACAGGCACGGGGCTCGTGTTGGGCGGAAGGCCGTTCCGGGGGCGACCGTCGGGCAGGTTGAGCATCAATTATTCCTTTCCATGTGCGCGGATTGGTCCTCGTCTTCCAAGCGCGGAACGGAAGGAATGTTCCCGAGAAATGCATCACCTATGCGTTTTGGGCGTCACCAACGTCTCTTCATCAAGATGTCATGACTCTGTCACTCAGGCGTTACCTTCAGCCGTTACCCGATTTTTCAACCAAAATTGGAGGCAATCGTCATGAACACTGTTTTCTCTTATTTCCGCAGCAGTCTTTTCGCAGGCGCATCACTCGTTGCCCTCATGACTGCATCGCCGGCACTTTCAGATGCAGGAAGCTGCCCGGATACGCTGCGGTATGCAGATACTGGCGTCGAGGGGCTTGAGGAGCTGCGCCGCTCCTTTGGTCCCTTCGTCGAGGTCATGGAAGGGATCACCGGCCTGAACATCGAGTTCTTCCCCGTTGGCAACCGCACTGCTGCGGTGACCGCATTGCAGTTTGAGCAAGTAGACGTGATCATGACTGGTCCGTCCGAGTATGTCGCGATCCAGAGCCGGATTGATGAGGTAAAGCCCATCGTCAGCTTCGCCCGCCCTGCCTATGCGTCGATCTTCATCGTGCGGGAAGATGCTGGCATTGAAAGTCTCCAGGACCTCAAGGGCAAGCGTATATCCATGAAGGACGTGGGCTCGACCACTGGCCATATCATTCCGGCCTACATGCTGGTGCAGGCCGGGATCGACATTGACAGGGATGTCACGATTTACAATCTCGGCGGCACCCTCTTTCAGGCTCTGATCTCAGGCGATGTGGATGCCACAGCGACCGGCGTTCGCGACTGGGACAGCTTTGTTGCAATGGCAGGTGACGGTTACAAGATCCTCGAAGAGTCGCCCCAGATGCCAGACGACCTGATCCTTGCCGGATCGCATATCTCGACCGAATGCGTCAACTTCTTGCGCGGCGTCATGATGGAACATGGCGATGCGCTGATCGATGCCACCCTCGCCCCCGAAGGCCGTGAACGCTATCGCGGGGCGGCACTCGTTTCGGTGGATGACGCGACTTACGATGTGGTTCGCGAAGCTTATGCGGCTCTCGATCTGATACCGGAGTAATGGACCTCGCCGTCCGCCAACTGGCGAAGACCTTCCCGGATGGAACACGCGTGCTGGAGGCGGTGGACTTTTCCATCGCCTCTGGTGAGGGGGTTGTGCTTCTCGGAGCAAACGGGTGCGGCAAGTCAACCTTGCTGCGCTGCATGCTCGGGCTGGAGAAGATCAGCGCTGGTGAAGTCGTCATTGACGGGGTGTCGATCGGGCAGGCGCGCGCCACTGAACTGCGCCGTTTGCGCGCGCGTATGGGGTCAGTCTTTCAGCAGTTCAATTTGGTCGGCAACCTGACTGTCCACCAAAATGTCATGTTTGGGCGGCTGGGAACGCACGGATTGATCGGCGCATTATCCCTGACTGCACCGGCAGAGGCGCGCGACAAGGCGATGCACAGCCTTGATCGGGTGGGATTGGCGCATCTTGCGAAACGCCGCACGGACACGCTCTCAGGCGGCCAGCAGCAGCGCGTCGCTATCGCGCGGATGTTGATGCAGGACGCGGGAGTGGTCTTCGCCGACGAACCTGTGGCAAGCCTCGACCCGCGGGCGGGGCGCGAGGTTATGGACCTGTTGTTCGAAATCGTCCGTGAACGTGGGTTGACCGTAGTCTGCGTGTTGCATCAGGTCGATCTCGCCAGGGCATATGCGGATCGGATAATCGGCCTGAAAGAGGGTGGCGTCAAACTTGATGACACTCCGGAAAACCTAACGGACGATCAGATCGCAGAACTTTACGAGGCTGACCGGACCCTTGCCGAAGAAGAACAGAAGGATGCTGACGATGCACGAGCGCAACTTAAGCGGAGCGCCGCCGCGGATTGAACGCCCTTCGCTGTTCGCCTGGGTGATCGTCCTGATTTTCCTCGCATTTTTTATACAGGGCTTCATGCAAGCCGGCATTTCGATCGACCGGCTGGTGCGCGGCACGTCGAATTTGGGCAGGTTTTTTGGTTCTGCTTTTCCACCTTCGCTTGATCGCCTCGACGTCATTGCGCGCGCAATGCTTGAAACGCTGAACATGGCAATCGTCGGGGTGACCTTCGGGGTAATCCTGAGCCTGCCAATGGCGCTTTTGTGCGCACGCAATACCACACCACATCCATT
>SLKB01000215.1 GCA_007134805.1 Paracoccaceae bacterium | reverse complement strand
GGCGAGGTCGTCTCCAGCACCGACACCCGCAGCGTCAGGTCGCCCACGCCGAAATTCTTCGAATCCATCTTCAGAAGCTCGGCATCCGAAAACGCCGACACATCCGATTTCGCCGCAAACAGCTCCGCCGCGTAATCGTGGATGGAAATTCCCAGCGACCGCGCCAGCCCCTCGGCCACCGCCCGGTCATGCGCGGTGGTGGTGGGCGACCGGAATTCCAGCGTGTCCGACAGGATGCACGACAGCATCGCGCACTTGATCGGGTCGGGCATCCGCGCGGTGTCGGTGCCCATCAGGTCGTGCATGATCGTGGCGGTGCACGCGAGCGGCCGGATCGTGATGTCGATGGGCCCCTTCGTCTCCAGCCCGCCCACCAGCTTGTGGTGGTCGATGATCTGGATGATGTCGGCGTCGTTGATGCCCTTGGGCAGCTCGGACGGGTTGTTGGTGTCCACGATCACCACCTTCTCCCCCGGCGCCACGGCGTCGATCACCGGGGGCTTCGGCAGGTCCCAGCGGCTCAGCACGAAGGCGGCCTCGGAATTGGGCTCGCCCAGCAGCACGGCCTGCGCGGGCGTGCCCTTCACCTGGGTCAGATACCACGCCCAGATGATGGGCGAGCCGGTGGAATCGGTGTCGGGGGACTTGTGGCCAAAGACCTTGATCATAGGTGAACCCATGGCAGTTGCTGCGTCGCGCGCCTTGTAACGCCGCCCCGCGGGGATGTCACCCGCACCCCTCAAGCTCCCGCGCGCCGCCGCTGCACAGACCCGTAAAGACCCCGTTGACAGCCCCGCGCCACCTGCCTAAATGGCGGCTCGTTAGCACTCACAACGACCGAGTGACAACACGACACAACCTGGAACCCAAGGAGCGTTCTCAGATGGCATTCAAACCGCTGCATGACCGTGTGCTGGTGCGTCGCGTCGAAGGCGACGAAAAGACCAAGGGCGGTCTGATCATCCCCGACACCGCCAAGGAAAAGCCCGCCCAGGGCGAAATCATCTCCGTCGGCGAAGGCGCCCGCAAGGACTCGGGCGAACTCATCGCCCCCGCCGTGAAGGCCGGCGACCGCGTGCTGTTCGGCAAATGGTCGGGCACCGAGGTCACCCTCGACGGCGAAGAGCTGCTGATCATGAAGGAAAGCGACATCCTCGGGATCATCGACTGATCCCCGGATCAGACTGACCCGTACCGCTTCCCGTAAAAATTCATTCTGACACCCAAGGAGCAACCCACATGGCTGCCAAGGAAGTCAAGTTCGACACCGACGCCCGCAACCGCATGCTGCGCGGC
Source organism: Paracoccaceae bacterium (assembly GCA_007134805.1). GTDB lineage: Bacteria > Pseudomonadota > Alphaproteobacteria > Rhodobacterales > Rhodobacteraceae > Roseinatronobacter. Next base: position 1,562 of record SLKB01000215.1, on the reverse strand, counting down.
GTCAACATCCTCGCCGACGCGGTGAAGGTCACGCTGGGCCCGAAAGGCCGCAACGTGGTCATCGAGAAATCGTTCGGCGCGCCCCGGATCACCAAGGACGGCGTCACCGTCGCCAAGGAGATCGAGCTCGAGGACCGCTTCGAGAACATGGGCGCCCAGATGGTGAAGGAGGTCGCCTCCCGCACCAATGACGAGGCGGGCGACGGCACCACCTCCGCCACCGTGCTCGCCCAGGCCATCGTGCGCGAAGGCGCCAAGGCCGTGGCCGCCGGCATGAACCCGATGGACCTCAAGCGCGGCATCGACACCGCCGTGGCCAAGGTCGTGCAGGAAATCCGGGACGCCTCGCGCCCCGTCAACGACAGCGACGAAGTCGCCCAGGTCGGCACCATCTCGGCCAACGGCGAAGCGCAGATCGGCCGCTTCATCGCCGACGCCATGCAGAAGGTCGGCAACGAGGGTGTCATCACCGTCGAGGAAAACCGCGGCATGGAGACCGAGGTCGAAGTGGTCGAAGGGATGCAGTTCGACCGCGGCTACCTGAGCCCCTACTTCATCACCAACCCCGACAAGATGGTGGCCGAGCTTGAGGATGCGCTGATCCTCATCCACGAGAAGAAACTCTCCTCGCTGCAGCCGATGGTGCCGCTGCTGGAGCAGGTCATCCAGTCGCAGAAGCCGCTTCTGATCATCGCCGAGGACGTCGAGGGCGAGGCGCTCGCCACGCTCGTCGTGAACAAGCTGCGCGGCGGGCTGAAGGTCGCTGCCGTGAAGGCGCCCGGTTTCGGTGATCGCCGCAAGGCCATGCTGCAGGACATCGCGATCCTGACCGGCGGGCAGGTGATCTCGGAAGACCTCGGCATGAAGCTCGAGAATGTCAGCATGGACATGCTCGGCCGCGCCAAGAAGGTGCAGATCAAGAAGGACGACACCACCGTCATCGACGGCGCCGGCGAGAAGGCCGAGATCGAGGCGCGTGTCACGCAGATCCGCCAGCAGGTCGAGGAGACCACCTCCGACTACGACCGCGAGAAGCTTCAGGAGCGTCTGGCCAAGCTCGCGGGCGGCGTCGCGGTGATCCGCGTGGGCGGCATGACCGAGATCGAGGTCAAGGAGCGCAAGGACCGTGTGGACGACGCGCTCAACGCCACCCGTGCGGCCGTGCAGGAAGGCATCGTGGTCGGCGGCGGGGTGTCGCTCGTCCTTGGCGCCAAGTCGCTGGAGGGCCTGACCGGCGAGAACGGCGACCAGACGGCCGGCGTGGCCATCGTGCGCCGCGCGCTCGAAGCGCCGCTGCGCCAGATCGCCGACAACGCCGGTGTCGACGGCTCGGTGGTTGCCGGCAAGATCCGCGAGTCCAATGACAAGGCGTTCGGCTTCAACGCCCAGACCGAAGAATATGGCGACATGTTCAAGTTCGGCGTGATCGACCCGGCCAAGGTCGTGCGCACCGCGCTGGAGGACGCCGCCTCGGTCGCGGGGCTCCTGATCACCACCGAAGCGATGGTGGCCGACAAGCCGAAGGACGACAAGGCCCCCGCCGGCATGCCCGGCGGCATGGG
>SLKB01000057.1 GCA_007134805.1 Paracoccaceae bacterium | reverse complement strand
GCGTTGACCCGCAAGCCCGGATCGAGGCAGACCCGTCCACGCACCGTGTCACTATTCTGTCCGACCACCCCGGAACAGCCTTTCTTCCAGCGCTGGAGGCAGCAGGCTTTCCGGCCACCCGTCCATAAGGAGACCTTTGCCATGAAGACACTCTCAATTGCCTTCCTCGCCGCCGCCGGGCTTGCCGCTGGCGGGCTGGCCTATGCGCAATCGCAGATGGGCCACGGCACTCATGGGCACATGCAACACGCGCAGATGGACCATGGCAACCACGCCGGGCATGGTGGTCATGCCGGGCATGGCGAACGTGGGGCCGTTAGTGACGACCCGGTGATCGCCGCCTATCAGGCCGTGAATGAGCAGATGCATCGCGAGATGGATATCGGTTTCACGGGCGATGCCGATATCGATTTCGTGCGCGGCATGATCCCGCACCATCAGGGCGCCATCGACATGGCGCAGGTCGTGCTGGAATTCGGGCAGGACCCGATGATCCGCGCTCTCGCTGAAGAGATCATCGCAGCGCAGGATGCCGAGATCGCGATGATGCGCGGCTGGCTGGAGGAGCGTGGCATCGAGTGACCTGAAGTCGGGCGGGGCCGTGATGGGCCCTGCCCGCACAGAAACGGGAAAGCGTGACGATCTGGACAGGCGGGCACGGGGCTAACGGAGGGCGACATCCGCGCCTCATTGCCCCTCAGGGCTCAAGACACGCGATCTGCGTCCTGCGCCGGGGCTTCACGGTCGAGCATAACGCATTCGAGAGGCGCGCCGCAATGGATGCGATGAAGGCCGACAGAAGTTGAAGGCCGCGCCGCAGGTCTGTGTCGATGTGATCGACGAGGGCGAGCGCGGGGCGACCCGCGGCTTTATCGGCGCATGCCAGCCTGAGCGGCAGCGCGCCTTTCAGGCCGCGCCTCGCCGGGCCTTGCGCCCAGAAGATCTCGTACTGCGGCCTGCTGCCTTGCCAGGTCGATCGCGGTTTCACTCAGGGTTTCTAGATCGCGGTCGGTAAAGGGGTCGGTGTGCGGCCGCGCCGTCCGGTGGGCGGCAAGCGCGTGGTCTCGCGCAGTGATCAGCGCCTCGATCTGTGGCCGGAAGAGGCGCAGCAGCGCGGTCAGCCAGCGATTGGTGGGCCAGCTTGGATGGGCATGGTCGATGGCAAAGCATGGCAGCATGCGGATAACATCCGCGCCGGGATACCATGTCTCGCCCGTGACCCACTGGTTGGTCGTGAAAAGCCGGATCGGCGCGCCATAACGATCCATCGAGACAGCCACGAAATGCGCCAAGGCCTTGTCTCCGGATGGCCAATCGTGCTGCGCGGCCTCGGAAACGGGGGCGAGCCCCTCCGGCATCCCGGGCGCGCGCAGGAAACAGTGGAAATGCCCATGCTCGCCGTCGCGATGGGCGTGGTAGTAATACTGACTCTGCGTGTCGCGGTCGAAGACATCGCCCTTGGGATAATGGCTCATCTTGACGAACTGGCCCTGCCCCTTGAGCACTTCCCCGACCGGGTTGAGCCCGGCCTTTTTCAGGACGCGGCTGCATTCGTCGATCTCGTCTGCGGCGTCAACCAGCATCGCAAGAGTGCTGCGATCGAGTTGCGCAAGGTCGGGGGCCTGGATGGCGAGGGGTGCGGCACTCATGCCGGGACCCCCGGCCAGCGCAGCACGGCCCGCCCGCACAGCCCCGCGATGGCCGCAATCAGCGCAACCGCTCCCACTTGCCACACCAGCACCATCAGTGCGGCATCTTGCATGTGAAAGAGCCGCAGCGCGAAATTGCCGATCGCTGCGGCCGCAAGTGCGGCCAGCGCAAGTGTCCAGGACGGGCGCAGCGGCGCGCCCTTGCGCAGCATCAATACGAGCGCCAGCAAGGGCAGCGACCCGATCAGCGCGATATACACGAAACATTCCGGATCGGGCGTCAGGCGCAATCCATCGGGGCCGATCACCGCCCAGTCGCGCAGGCAGCCCAGCCCCAGCGTGGCAAGCCAAGCGCCCGCAGGAAGGACCGGTAGCCAGCGCCAGATGCGGGCGGCGTCAGGCATGGTCAGCGCTAGCGCCGCGAGCGCTGCCGCAATCGCCGTGGCCAGCGCGGCGCCCTGCTCAAGCAGGAAGCGCGTGTCCAGCAGCCGCTCGGCCAGATCCGGGCGTGGGCCGATGGCCCAGACCATCGCCAAAGCAAAGCCCATTGCAATCGCCAACCAAGTCCAGATGCGTCGGGCCGGGGACGGCAAGGGCCGCACAGGGCCTGCATTCAGCGCAAGGCTCTCTATCAGGACATCGGTTTTCATCACTTCTCCTCAACATCGCGGTTGATGGCCTTTTTCAGTTTACGCGAGGCACGGTGCACGGCAACCTTGATTGCCCCCGTGGTCGTCCTTTCCTGCTTCGCCGCCTCGGCGAGGGACAATTCCCGCATGCGCACCAACTCGAAGGCGCGGCGCTCGCCCGTGCTTAGATCCTCCATGGCGCGGCGGACCGACATCAGACTCACCACCCCCTCGGCATGACACTGGCCGGGGGTGGTCGAGAATATCTCGGCCAGATCGCCCGCGGCCTCGTCAAAGGCCTGTCGGCGTTTGTAGCGCCGCGCGTGATCGGTCAGCCGATTGCGCGCGATGGCCGCGATCCAGGGCATGAAGGGGCGCGCGGGATCCCATGTCGCCCGTGCCAGATGCAGCGACAGAAGCACGTCCTGGACGATATCCTCGATATCGGCCCGCCCCAGCCAGGGCGCGCGCGCAGTGATCAGACGCCGCATGCGCAGCGCCACCTCCTGCAGGAGCGCATGATAGGCGCGGGTATCGCCTGCTTGCGCAGCGCGCATCAGGACGTCGAGCGCTGCGTGGCGCTGCGCCGTGGTGCCGGTCG
>SLKB01000323.1 GCA_007134805.1 Paracoccaceae bacterium | reverse complement strand
TCAGTTTGCCCCGGCCGGGAAAGCGGAAATCGGTGGCCTTGTACTGGTCGCCGAAGGCGTGACGACCGACGACGATGGGCTGCGTCCAGCCGGGCACAAGGCGGGGGACATTGCGGCAGATGATTGGCTCTCGGAAAATCACGCCGCCAAGAATGTTGCGGATCGTGCCATTCGGCGAGCGATACATCCGCCTGAGGCCGAATTCCTCGACGCGCCCCTCATCGGGCGTGATCGTGGCGCATTTGACCCCGACCCCGTGTTCCTTGATCGCATGCGCTGCGTCAATCGTGATCTGGTCATCAGTCCGGTCCCGCTCCTTGATGCCGAGATCGTAGTAATGCAGGTCGATATCGAGATAGGGCAGGATCAGCTTCTGCTTGATGAAATCCCAGATGATGCGCGTCATTTCGTCGCCATCAAGCTCGACGACAGGGTTGGCGACCTTGATCCTTGACATAGCTAGGCTCCGCTACTCGCTTGGCTTGCCTGCTTCCTATCTGAAATCCGGGCACGCGCCAAGACAGTATGCCATAGTATGCAATAATTTCTCGTCTGATTGCCGAGGATCTGGGCGGTGCTTACAGACCAGCCTTCCATCGCGATACACTGGGGAGGCGATCTGCGCCTTGATTGCCTCCGGGCCGGGTCAAATCGATTTGTCGAATATGATCATGATCGCGCCCGGATCGGCTGTTGATCCGCCTGCAAGAGCCTTAGCGGGTGGTCTCGCTCAACCGTTTCGTCACATATTCGCCGACTGCGGCAAGCATTGGCTTCATGTGCCGCTCATCGTCCTTGAAGAAGTGATCGGCGCCTTCGATTTCGGTATGGGTGATGGTGATGCCGCGTTGTTCCTGCAGTTTCGCGACCAGTGAGCGCGTCTCGCGCGGAGGCGCTACGCGATCAGCACTGCCATTGATGATCAATCCGGATGCAGGGCAGGGCGCAAGGAAGCTGAAATCATAGAGGTTTGCCGGCGGCGCAACCGAGATGAACCCGGTGATATCAGGCCGCCGCATTAGCAGTTGCATCCCGATCCAGGCGCCAAAGCTGAAGCCCGCAACCCAGCAATGCCGAGCATTCTGGCTCAGGGCCTGGACATAATCGAGCGCTGCTGCGGCATCGGACAACTCTCCTATACCTTGATCATACTCTCCCTGGCTTCGCCCGACTCCGCGGAAGTTGAAGCGAAGCACGGAAAAGCCCAGCTTGTGAAACGTATAGTGAAGATTGTAGACGACCTTGTTGTTCATCGTGCCCCCGAATTGGGGATGCGGGTGCAACACGATCGCTATCGGAGCATCTGGCTTGGACTGAGGGTGAAACCGACCTTCAAGACGGCCTTCGGGACCGGGAAAAATGATTTCGGGCATTCTTAGCCTTAGCTTGGGGAAAACAAGATGCAGATGACAGTGGGACTCGGATTTGCGCGCTCTGCCGGAACCGTACGCAGGACAGTGCAGGAGTGACGCGCATATTCTTGACTTTTACATTCAGGCATTTTAGAAACATTCTAATTGTTCGTGCCCTGACGTTTTCGCGCTGCTCAGGGTGTTGCTGATTTATGCGTGTGCTTGGCGGCCGTCAACCATCAAGCGCAGGCTTGACACAGGGATGGCGCGCGAGTTTGCTCAAGGGGCTTGCGATGAAATTATCGACGAAAGGGCGCTATGCGATGATCGCTTTGGTCGATCTGGCGCATGCCCGCTCGGGCGAACTTGTGTCGCTAAATGCCATTTCCGCGCGCCAGGATGTCTCGCTGGCCTATCTGGAGCAACTCTTTGTTAAGTTGCGGCGCGCGGGCTTGGTCGAGTCGGTGCGCGGTCCGGGCGGGGGCTATCGACTGGCGCGCGGCGCAGAGACCATCCGGGTGTCAGAGGTGCTTGAGGCCGTCGAGGAAACCGTGAGCGCCATGCACAAGGGCGCAGGCGCCTCGGGGGCACTGTCCGGCTCGCGCGCGCAGTCGCTGACCAACCGGCTCTGGGAAGGCCTGTCCGCTCATGTCTATGTGTTCTTGCACCAGACCCGGCTTGCAGATGTTGCCAACAACACACTGACACCTTGTCCCGCAGTGCCGAACCTCTTTGAAGTGGTCGATGAATGAGCCGAGTTTATCTGGATCATAACGCGACCATGGCCCTGCGCGCGGAAGCTCGGGCTGCCATGATCGCGGCGATGGACATTGTGGGCAATCCCTCGTCGGTCCATGCCGAGGGGCGCGCCGCCAAGCGCCTGGTCGAACGGGCGCGCGCACAGGTTGCCGCCGCGCTTGGCGCCGAAGAGTCCGAGATCATCTTTACTTCCGGGGCGACCGAGGCCGCGGCACTTGCGCTGCGCGGTCGTGATCTCTCGGCCGCCGCCATCGAGCATGACGCTGTCCGGGCGTGGACCTGTCGAGACCACCTCGCTGTTGATGCCCGCGGGAAGGTTGCTGTGCAGGTTCCATCGCGCGCGACATTGCAACTTGCCAACTCCGAGACCGGGATCGTACAGGATCTGCCACAGGGGCTTGCTGTCAGTGATCTGACACAGGCGTTCGGCAAGCTGCCGATTGCGTTCAACTGGCTCGGTGTAGAGATGGGGTTTGTCTCTGCGCACAAGTTGGGCGGGCCCAAAGGTGTCGGCGCGCTTGTGATGCTACGCGGGACGGATCTCGCGGCCGGGATCCGCGGCGGCGGGCAGGAGATGGGGCGCCGGGCCGGCACAGAGAACATCATCGGTATTGCAGGCTTCGGTGCCGCCGCCGAGGCGGCGTCGCGGGATCTTGCCGATGGGGTGTGGAGTGGGGTGTCCGAAATTAGAAATATTCTAGAAAAGGCTCTGGACGCTGGCGCAAGCAAGACTATTTTTATCGGAAATACCGCGCAACGGTTGCCTAACAC
>SLKB01000329.1 GCA_007134805.1 Paracoccaceae bacterium | reverse complement strand
CTGGCTTCGGCTGGGACGCGCGAACCCTTCACCTTCTACATGCTGGTGGGCGCGATCTATCTGGCGGTCACCACAGTGTCGATCATCGGGCTGGGCGCGCTGAACCGGCGGATTTCGCGCAGCGAACGTCGGGAGGCCGCAGGATGATCGATCTCGACATCGTGCGCGATGCCTTGCCGGCCTTCTGGCGCGGTTTGCAGATGACGCTGATCCTGCTGGGCACGGCAGGGCTCGCGGGGCTGGTGCTGGCCGTGCCGCTGGCGCTGGCGCGGGCCTCAGCCCGGATCTGGCTCTGGGGGCCTGTGTTCGTGTTCACATTCGTGCTGCGCGGCACGCCGCTTCTGGTGCAGCTCTTCATCATCTATTTCGGCCTGCCGCAGATCGACTTCATCCGTCAAAGCGCGCTCTGGCCGCTCTTCCGCGACCCGTTCTTCTGTGCCTGGCTTGCCTTCACGCTCAACAGCACCGCCTACACGACCGAGATTTTCGCAGGCGCCATTCGCAACACCCCGCCCGGCGAGGTCGAGGCGGCCCGCGCGATGGGCCTGAGCCGCTTTCAGGTGCTGCGTGACGTGTTCTGGCCCGGCGCCTGGCGCCGCGCGCTGCCGCAATATGGCAACGAGGTGATCCAGTTGATGCATGCCACATCGCTGGCCAGCACCGTGACCATCGTCGAGATCCTGCGCGTGGGGCGTGACGTTTATTACAATCACCTCGTCATCGCCGAGAGTTTCGGCATGGCGGCGGTCTTCTTTCTGGCGCTGACTGTGGTGCTGACGACCATTTTCCGACTTCTTGAACGGGTGTTCCTGCGCCATCTCGACCCGCGCGCCAGTGCCACGCCCGAACCGCGGCGACAGGACCCTGCCCATGCGTGAGACCCGCTTCACCTTTGCCGGACGTGGCCCTGGCACCACCCATGAGGTGCGGACCCTGGCTTTCGGCGACCCCGATGCGCGGCCGCATGTGCATGTGCAGGGGGGGCTGCACGCTGACGAGGGTCCCGGCATGCTGGCCGCGTGGCTTCTGGCCGGGATGCTGGCCGAGGCCGAGGCGCAGGGCAGGTTGCGCGGGCATCTGACGGTGATCCCGGCGGCCAATCCGCTGGGGCTGGGGCAGATCCTGCATGGCGATCTGTCGGGGCGGTTCGATCTGCATGACGGGCGCAACTTCAACCGCGACTATCCCGATCTGACCGATTTTGCCGCCGCGCGGCTGGCTGGGCGACTTGGCCCCGATGCGCAGGCCAACAGCGCTGCAGTGCGCGTGGAGCTGGCCGCGGCGCTGGCCGCCTGTCCGGCGCTGGACCCTGCGGATCGGCTGCGGCATCACCTGATGGGGCAGGCGCTTGGGGCCGATCTGGTGCTCGATCTGCATTGCGACGGCGAGGCGGAGATGCATCTCTACACCCAGCCTGCCGCAGCCGATATCTTTGCGCCGCTGGCCGCCTTTCTTGGCTGCCGCGCAGTGCTCCTGGCCGAGGTTTCGGGGGGACGGCCGTTTGACGAGGCGGTGAGCGCGCCCTGGGCGCTGCTTGGCGCACGCTTTGCCGACTGGCCCATCCCGCTTGGCTGCGCGTCCTGCACGGTCGAGCTGCGCGGGCGCAGCGACGTCTGCCGCGCGATGGCTGCGCGTGATGCGCGGGCGATTGTCGATTTCCTGATCCATGCCGGGGTGATCGCGGGCCGCGTCGATGTGCCTGCGGCGCGCTGTGCGATGACACCGCTTGCGGGTTCCGAGGCGCTGGTCGCGCCGGTTGCGGGGCTTGTGTCGTATGTGGCGCAGTTGGGCGAGACTGTGCAGGCAGGTACCCCCGTGGCCGAGATCACCGACCTTGCGACCGGCCATGTGACGCAGGTTGCCGCCTCGACCAGCGGGGTGTTCTATGCCCGGCCCGCCACGCGCATCGCCGAGATCGGCAAGCGCCTTGGCAAGATCGCGGGGGCCACGCCCTTTCGCAGCGGTTCGCTGCTCAGCCCGTGAAGGAAACGCGCATGTCCCCCTGCCTTGAAGCCACGGAAATCCGCAAGCGGTTCGGCACGCGCGAGGTGCTGCGCGGTATCAGCCTTGCCGCGCGCAAGGGCGATGTGATCTCGATGATCGGGGCGTCGGGTTCTGGCAAGAGCACCTTTCTGCGGTGCCTGAATTTCCTCGAACACCCGACCGAGGGGCAGGTCGCCTTCAACGGCACGCCCCTTGCCTGCCGTCGTGACCGTCAGGGCGATCTGGTGGTCGCCGAGGAAGCCCGGCTGCGCGCCTTTCGTGCCAAGGTGACGATGGTTTTCCAGCAGTTCAACCTGTGGTCGCACATGACCGCGCGCGAGAATGTCATGCTGGGCCCGATGCGCGTTCACGGGCTGGACCGCGCCGAGGCGGGTGCACGCGCGGATGCCTATCTGGAGCGGGTGGGCGTCGCGCATCGAAAGAGCGCCTATCCGGGGTTCCTGTCGGGTGGCGAACAGCAGCGCGTGGCGATTGCACGTGCGCTGGCGATGGAGCCGGAGCTGATGCTTTTCGACGAACCGACGAGCGCGCTCGACCCCGAGCTTGTGGGCGAGGTGCTGCGGGTGATGCGCAGTCTGGCCGAGGAAGGGCGCACGATGATCGTGGTCACGCATGAAATGAATTTCGCGCGCGATGTGTCGAACCGGGTGGTGTTTCTCGATCAGGGTGTGATCGCGGAAGAGGGCGATCCGCGCGAGGTGATCGCGCGCCCTGCGACGGCCCGGCTGCAGGCGTTTCTGGCGGCGCAATCGCGCTGAGCGCGCGGGCGCAAGCCCCCTACCCCCGCGGGACCTCCCGACGTCAACTCCAGAGAGAGCCAGGACCAATTCGATCCAACGGATGCCGGGGCGGGAGGGGTCGTTGCCGCGCCCGGCAGCGCGTCT
>SLKB01000045.1 GCA_007134805.1 Paracoccaceae bacterium | reverse complement strand
TGGCTTGCGCGCAACCTGACGCGCGGGACGCTGGGGCGGCAATGGATGGCCATCCGCGACATGGATATCGCGGCCGAGATCATCGGGGTGAACCCGCTGAAGGCCAAGCTCACGGCCTTTGCGGTCTCGTCCTTCCTTATCGGGATTTCGGGCGCGCTCCTGTTCACGGTCTATCTGGGCGCGGCCGAGGCGGGCGAGGCCTTCGGGATCGAGAAATCCTTCCTCGTGCTGTTCATGGTGATCATCGGCGGGCTGGGGTCGATCTTCGGGGCCTTTGCGGGCGCGTTCTTCCTGATTGTGGGGCCGGTCCTGCTGAAGCTTCTGCTCGTTGACAGCCTGGGCTGGCCCACGGATCTGGCCGCTCATCTTGAGATCATGATCATCGGGGCGCTGATCATCATCTTTCTGATCCTTGAGCCGCATGGCATCGCTGCGCTGTGGCGGACGATCAAGGAAAAACTGCGCCTGTGGCCTTTCCCCTACTGAGGGGGCGGGCCCTTGGAACTGTCATTCATCTGGGAGGAAAACACATGAAGATGACCCGACTTGCCGCCGCACTTGGCGTGACGATGATCGCAGCAGGGCCAACGCTGGCCGAGACGCTGCACTTTCCGAACCTGAGCTACCGCACCGGGCCTTTCGCGGCGGGCGGCATCGCTTTTGCCGACGGTTATGCCGATTACTTCACGCTGATCAACGAGCGCGATGGCGGCATCGGCGGGGTGCCGATCCGCTACAGCGAGTGCGAGACGGCCTATAACACCGAGCGTGGGGTGGAATGCTACCAGTCGGTGCGCGGCGACAACCCGCTGGTGCTGCAACCGCTGTCCACCGGGATCACCTATCAGCTGATCCCGCGCACGATGGAGGATGGCATCCCCATGCACACGATGGGCTACGGGCGCACCTCGGCGGTCAATGGCGAGGTGTTCAACTGGACGTTCAACTACCCGGCCAATTACTGGGACGGGGCGAGCGTGATCATCAACTATCTGCTCGATGAGAACGACGGCAGCCTTGACGGCAAGAAGATCGCACTTCTCTATCACAACTCGGCCTATGGGCGCGAGCCGATCCCGACGCTGACGCGGCTGGCCGAGCGGCATGGCTACGAGTTGCTGACCATCGGCGTGGACAGCCCCGGGCAGGAGCAGGGCAGCCAATGGTTGCAGATCCGGCGCGAGCGGCCCGATTACGTGGTGATGTGGGGCTGGGGCGTGATGAACCCGACCGCGATCCAGGAAGCCGCCAATATCCGCTTCCCGATGGAGAATTTCATCGGCGTGTGGTGGTCGGGTTCGCAGCAGGATGTGCGGCCGGTGGGTGAGGGCGCGCATGGCTACAAGGCGCTGGCGATGCACGGGACCGGCACGGATTACCCGATTTACGAGGATCTGCAGCGTTACGTGATTGAGCCGGGCAAATATGCCGGCACGGGTGACGAGGTGGGCACAGTGCTCTATTCACGCGGGATGTATGCGGCCATGCTGGCCGTTGAAGCCGCGAAAGTGGCGCAGGAAATCCATGGCGTGGCCGCGATCACGCCCGCGATGATGCGCGACGGCATGGCCAATCTGGAGATCACCGAAGAGTTGATGGCCGATCTTGGGCTGCCGAATTTCGGCCCGGCCTTCTCGGTGGCCTGCGAGAACCATGGCGGATCGGGCGCGGCGATGATCCAGCAATGGGACGCCAATGCCGGCGAGTGGAACCTGATCACCGACTGGATCGAGCCCGATCGCGAGTTGATCATGGAAATGGCGATGGAAGACAGCCTCGCCTATGCGGCCGAGAATGACATCACACCCGCCTGCCTGAACTGAGACACCTTCCGGCCCCGGGTGCCTTGTCCCGGGGCCGCTTTCCCCCTCTGCCAGCGAAAGCGTAAGCCCCATGTTCGATGCTGCCCCCTCCGAGCCCCCGCTTCTTGAGGTCAACAATATCGAGGTGCTCTACAATCATGTGATCCTGGCACTCAAGGGCGTGAGCCTGAGTGTGCCCAAGGGCGGCATCACGGCGCTGCTCGGTGGCAATGGCGCGGGCAAATCGACCACGCTCAAGGCGATTTCCAACCTCATCCATTCCGAGCGCGGCGAGGTCACCAAGGGCAGCATCATCTACGACGGCCAGAATGTGGTGGGGTTGAGCCCGTCTGATCTGGTCAAGAACGGGGTTGTCCAGGTGATGGAGGGGCGGCATTGCTTCGAGCATCTGACGGTCGAGGAAAACCTGCTGACCGGCGCCTATACCCGCCGCGACGGGCGCGCGGCGATCGCCGCGGAGCTGGCGCTGGTCTATGAATATTTCCCCCGCCTGAAAGAGCGCCGCCGCAGCCAGGCCGGCTATACCTCTGGCGGCGAGCAGCAGATGACGGCGATCGGCCGGGCGCTGATGTCGCGGCCGAAGATGATCCTGCTCGACGAGCCCTCGATGGGGCTTGCACCGCAGCTTGTCGAGCAGATCTTCGAGATCGTCGCGCGGCTCAACCGTGAGCAGGGCGTGACCTTCCTGCTGGCCGAGCAGAACACCAATGTGGCGCTGCGCTACGCGCATACGGGCTTCATCCTGGAGAACGGGCGCATCGTGATGGAGGGGAATGCGCAGGCGCTGCGCGAGAACCCCGATGTGAAGGAATTCTACCTCGGCATGTCCGACAAGGGCCGCAAGAGCTTCCGCGAGGTGCGCTCTTACCGCCGTCGCAAGCGGTGGCTCGCCTGACATGGCCGATGGACCCGCAACCCGCAAGCTCGAGGGCAGTGCGATGACCCCCTATGATGCCTTGGAAACCCGCTCTGACGAGGCCCGCGCCGAGGATCTGGCCCGTGCCTTGCCGCAGGTGCTGCGCGCGGCGCTGGCCGCGCCCGGCATGGCTGCGCATCTGGGCGATCTGGACGA